>NZ_JBNHEP010000095.1:39748-80820 GCF_050015995.1 Dapis brunnea BLCC-M229
GCTCCCGGAGCTGGAGTCGCCAAATTTTTCCTTTTATTGCCTAGAGAGAAATAGTTGTTTCATTTCCTGGAGCTCCCGGAGTTGCCGGATGAAAATTTTTCTTTCTATTACTATTGAACAAGAGTTGTTTCATTTCCTGAAGCTCCCGGAGCTGGAGTCGCCAAATTTTTCCTTTTATTGCCTAGAGAGAAATAGTCGTTTCATTTCCTGGAGCTCCCGGAGCTGGAGTCGCCAAATTTTCCTTCTATTACTATTGAACAATAGTCGTTTCATTTGCTCAAGCTCCCCGAGCTGGAGGATGAAAATTTTCCTTTTATTGCCTGGAGAGGAATAATCATTTCATTTTGTGAAGCTCCTAAAAAATCGCGCATCGAAGGATTTTCTCTTGCATCTTCACAACAATTGTGATATCGTAAAGTTAGCTGGAGTCGTTCGCCTATGCACATGATTTTTTATTCAACTAAAAAAACTTATCAGCGATCGCGAATATTAATGTCAAAGATAAATAGGTTCTATAAAGCAATAGTAGTTTCATTTGCTGAAGCTCTCGGAGCTGGATGATGAAAATTTTCTCAACTATCAACTCCCCTCACTCGCTCCCAAACCTTATCCAATAAATCTGAAGCATTCGCATCAAACCATTCAATTTCTCGATACGCACGAAACCAAGTCCGTTGTCGCTTCGCAAACTGACGAGTATGTAAAACTGTTGCCTCGATCGCTTCAGTCAAACTAATATCTCCTGCCAAATATTGTTTCATCTCTGCATAACCCAAAGTATCTAACAACGGCAACTCCGCACCATATTTTTCACACAAAAATTTTACTTCCTCCACTAACCCAACTTCCACCATTTTCTCAGTCCGATGACGAATACGATCGCCCAAAACCTCCACATCACAATCTAACCCTATTTGCAAAATTGGATAATCTGGAGGGTTTTCTCCCTGCTGTTGAGAAATGGGTTTCCCACTCACATAAAATACTTCCAATGCTCGTAAAGTTCGCACCACATCATTAGGGTGAATTTTCTCAGCAGCAACTCCATCAACCTGCTGCAACATTTTGTAACATTGATTTTGTCCTAAATCTGCTAGTTGCGATCGCAGCTTTTCATTAGGCCCAACTCTGGGAATCTTCAAACCCTTAACTATTGCCTTTATGTATAACCCCGTACCTCCCACTAATAAACTTGGTGGAGCAAAATCAGTTTGAGCAGTAGGAGAATTAACAATCAAACGTTGTGCCTGTTCCTGATATTCTGCTAGTGTCAGAGTTTCTGTGGGTTCACAAATATCTATTAAATAGTGAGGTACTAATTCTCGTTCTTTTCTAGTTGGTTTTGCGGTTCCAATGTTAAAATCTTTATAGACTTGACGGGAATCTGCACTGAGAATTACTGAACCTAATCTCTGGGCTAAATCTAAAGCTAATCCAGACTTACCCGTAGCTGTTGGCCCGCAAATAGTAATTAAATTCAAAATTCAAAATTCAAAATTCAAGGAAATTACTTAATTAAATTATTATATCAGTAATTACGCACCCAATAAAATTCAAAATTCAAAATTTAAAACTTGCAGAAATTCTGATACTTCTCAAATTCAGTCAGAGCAAGAACTTAACCCCTGACTCCTGACTCAGAAAAAGTCACAAAGTTAAAAGTTAAAATTAGCAGAAATTCTCATGCCTCTCAAATTTAGCTACAGCAAGAATTTAACTGACAATTCCGACTACTGACTACTGGCTACTGACTACTGACTACTGATTCATCTCTGCATCCCCTAAATAAATTTCTTCTCAAAATACTCTATAGTCGCTTTTAAGGCTTTTATGTTATAATTTAGGAGAAAAATTTCATTTATTGATGAAAGTTAGTATTACAGCCATTATAGGGAGAGATATTGCTATGGCCAGCAACAATTACGGCGCTGAACAAATACAAGTTCTGGAAGGTCTCGAAGCAGTGCGGAAGCGACCGGGAATGTACATCGGGACTACGGGGCCTCGTGGACTCCATCATCTAATCTATGAAGTGGTTGATAACTCAATCGATGAGGCGCTTGCTGGTTATTGCACCCACATCGAGGTTGACCTGAATGAAGATGGATCTGTCAAAGTCACAGACGATGGCCGGGGTATTCCGGTAGATACTCATTCTAAAACAGGTAAGTCTGCTTTGGAAACAGTTATGACTGTTCTCCACGCCGGAGGTAAATTTGGTGGAGGCGGATATAAAGTTTCTGGGGGATTACACGGTGTGGGGGTTTCCGTAGTCAATGCCTTGTCCGAGTGGGTAGAGGTAACAGTCTGGCGGGATAAAAAGATACATATCCAAGGTTACGAGCGTGGCAAACCTACTGGGGACTTAAAATCTAAAACTAATAAAGAAAAGCGCACAGGTACATCAGTACAGTTTCTGCCAGATGAGGAAATTTTTACTACAGGTATCGAATTTGACTACAATACCATAGTTGGTCGTCTGCGAGAGCTAGCATATTTGAATGCAGGTGTCAAGATTACAATCACAGATCGCCGCTTGGAGTTACTCAAAAGTGATGAACCGCGAGTAGACTCTTATTGTTATGAGGGTGGTATTAAGGAATATGTCACCTACATGAACCGGGAAAAACAGCCTTTGCATGAAGAGGTGATTTTTGTGCAGGGGGAAAAAAATGATGTGCAAGTGGAAGTAGCTTTGCAATGGTGTGTGGATGCTTTTAGTGATAATGTTCTCGGTTTTGCCAATAATATTCGGACTGTTGATGGCGGTACTCATTTGGAGGGGTTGAAAACTGTTTTAACCAGAACAATGAATGGTATTGCCCGGAAGCGCAATAAACTTAAAGAGAGTGAGGCAAATTTAGGTGGTGAAAATGTTCGGGAAGGTTTAACGGCAGTTATTTCTGTAAAGGTTCCAGAACCAGAATTTGAAGGTCAAACTAAAACTAAGTTAGGCAATACTGAAGTAAGGGGTATTGTTGATTCTTTAGTGGGAGAAGTTTTAACTGAATATTTAGATTTTAATCCTCAAATTGCTGATGCAGTTTTGGAGAAAGCTATTCAAGCATTTAAAGCAGCAGAAGCAGCTCGTAGAGCAAGGGATTTAGTGAGGAGAAAATCAGTTTTAGAATCTTCTCCATTACCAGGAAAACTAGCCGATTGCAGTACGAAAAACCCGGAAGAATCCGAGTTATACCTCGTCGAAGGGGACAGTGCTGGGGGCTGTAACGATGGCCATCAACAAGTTATTTTAGCTGATGGACGTAGACTTAGCTTTATAGAAATAGTAGCTGAACAAGCTGAGGGTAAAGAACATTTTTGTTACACAATTAATGAGAAGGGATATGTGGCAATTGAACGGATAATTAATGCAAGAATGACTAAGAAAAATGCCACAGTTATTAAGATAACTTTGGATAATGATGAGACTATAATTTGTACTCCAGATCATCCTTTTATGCTCAAAGATGGTAGTTATAAACCAGCAGCTTTATTAACACCAAATGATGCTTTGATGCCTCTGTATAGAAAGTTATCTCAAAAGACAAAAAGTGGCCAGGGATTAGATGGTTATGAAATGGTTTGGAATCCTCAAAAAGAGAATTGGATTTATACTCATTTGTTGGCGGATTTTTATAATTTGAACGCAGGGGTATATAATTCAGCAGATGGCAACCATCGTCATCATGTTGATTTTAATAAACTGAATAATAATCCTACTAATATTCAGCGACTTCCAGCAGAAGAACACTTGGCATTGCACAGGGCACATCTTGAATTCACTTTGCATCGTCCTGATGTTAAAGAAAAAAGTCGTCAAGCTCATACAACTGATGAATTTCGGGCAAAGATGAAGGAACGAATGCAGGAACCTGAGACGCAAAAGATTTTATCGGAACAAGCGAAAGCGCAGTGGGAGGTTGATGAGTATAAAGCTTTTATGACTCAGAAATGGCGCGAGTTTTATGATAGCAATGAAGAGTATCGCGAACAAAATCGCGAACAGTTAATGAAAGCACAGCAGGAATATTGGAGTAAAGCTGCTAACTGTCAAGCTCAAGCAGATCGAGTACGGGATTATTTTGCGAATAACCCAGAAGCACGGGAGGCAGCTTCTGAAGTAGCAAAAGAGCAATGGCAAGATGAAGAATTGTTGGAGTGGCGACGGCAAAAAACTAAGGAACAGTGGACTACTGAATTTCGTGCGAAGCGTCGGGAAGCACTGGATAAAACGTACTATCGCAAGACTCTTGAAGCTTTGCACAAGGTTTACCAAAGTTCTCGTTTCATAGATTTGGATTTGTATGATATTTATCGTCGTCGCGAGAAGGATAAGTCGATGTTGAAGTTTGAGACTTTCTGCGATCGCTATTTTGAAGGAGATGAATTTTTAGCACGGGATGCTATTCGTAACTATAATCATCGGATTGTTTCTATTGAACCGTTAGAAGAGCGGCGAGATGTTTATGATATCGAAGTTCCCAATACTCATAATTTCGCTTTAGCGAGTGGAGTTTTTGTTCATAATAGTGCTAAACAAGGTCGCGATCGCCGTTTCCAAGCTATATTGCCCTTGCGTGGTAAAATTATCAACATTGAGAAAACGGATGATGCCAAAATCTACAAAAATAATGAGATTCAATCAATGATTACGGCTTTGGGTTTGGGTATCAAAGGGGATGAGTTTGATGCTTCTCAACTGCGGTATCATAAGATAATTATTATGACTGACGCTGATGTTGATGGCGCTCATATTCGCACGTTATTGTTAACCTTTTTCTACCGATACCAGCGAGCGTTAGTAGACCAGGGTTATATCTATATTGCTTGCCCCCCATTGTATAAAGTCGAACGGGGTCGGAATCATTACTATTGTTATAGCGATCGCGAACTCAGTCAATTGATTCAAAATGAGTTTCCTGGTAATGCAAACTATACTATCCAACGGTTTAAGGGTTTGGGTGAAATGATGCCACAGCAGTTGTGGGATACAACGATGAACCCTGATACTCGGACATTGAAACGGGTAGAAATTGAAGATGCTGCGGAGGCGGATCGGATATTTACCGTGTTGATGGGCGATCGGGTGGCGCCGAGGCGTGAATTTATTGAGACTTACGGACCAAAATTGAAGATTACTGACTTGGATATTTAATGTGGTAGGGTGCGTTATGCTTGGCTTTTATTATTGCGGAGTACAACGCACCATTGATAAGGTAGTTTGTGACAACTCAACTAAAATTTCCCAAAACACAACTTATCTGATTTGGAAATTATCCTCTGTTATTGTAGGAGCACCTTCCAGGAGAGCAAACTGATTTATATTACCATTAGCGTTGTAAAATAGCTCTCCTGATGCTTGATTATATATGATGAAAGCATCAGAATTATTGACTGCATCATCGCTGTCAACTATTTCAAAGTCATTATCATCACTAAAACCTATTCCACTATCACTGTTAAGAGCAGCAAAAGTTGTCTTATCCAGTAATATTAGGTCTCCTTGGTTTCCATCTTCGTTTGGTCTCAAGTCTGACTGGAAGTCTGTAATATTATCCACACCAATATCGTCTGAGTTGAATGCCACATTAGTATTGAAGATAAAGCGGTCAATACTTGCACCACCTTCCAAAGTATCGTTGCCACGACCACCATTAAGGCGATCACGACCTTGACCTCCTCTGAGAATATCGTTACCATCCCCACCTAAAAGGATATCAAAACCAAGGCGACCTTCTAAAACATCATCACCATCTTTACCAAACAGCGTGTCATTACCCAAAACACCAATAATTTGGTCATTTTCATCTGTACCTACAAGGCGATCGTCGCCTCGAGTACCCATACTTGCCACACTCAAGCTTACAGAATCAAAAGTTACTGACCTACCTTCACTTTCGTTAAGATTTACAAAACGGATACCCAAATTTTCTCCCAAGGCAGCATCATTTACAGTAGACCGATAGGTAACAGTTGCAGTCTGAAACTCTCCTTCTGAAATAGATAGAGAGTTATCATCTACTGCCAAAACTTCATCTCCTGCCAAAAGTTGGACTTGATAACCCGGAAAACCAGCTAAATCAAACTCCGCTTGTAATGTTTGTAGAGTAAAGGCTTGAGGATTTCCTACTTCTACCTGCAAGGTGTATCTTTTACCACTTTCCAGCACTGTATTAAGAGGCTGAAATATTCCTACTCGACCTTCACCTGGTAGCAAACCACTGTCGGCAAACGCGATATTGTTTCCTTCTAGCACGCCAACATCAGGATGAGGTGTATTACCTGCTCCTGTTGCTGGATTAAACACACCCACAAGTGGAGCATCGAATGCTGGAAGTTCTGCGTCTGCAAAACTCTCAACTAGACCATCTGGATCGTATATTTGCCAATCGGGAATCGGTGGAGTAATATTTAAACCCAGCCTATTTAGTTGGTCGGTAAATTGATCGTCTTCAAGTTCTGGCGTTTCAAACCCTGGATTCAATAATTCTTCTTCCATAACTTTTCTTGTTTACTCTAAATTTTGGCTTTAAGCATTATACTTTAGTAAGTTAACTTAGAGTTAAAATATTTTTGGTATAAATAAATAGTATAAAAACATTATACCCAATCACTTATACTAGAAATAATTATTTATTCTAGGAAGTTGTAGCAAATCTTTGAGTGTGGGTTGTAGGGTGTGGAGTGTAGAGAAAAAATAGCCAATATATTACTCATATTACATGACTAAAACCAATAATTGATACTAATTACTTGGTATTGCTTAATATTTAATGAATCTGAGCCTCAGAAGCATTGCGCTCATCCTGCTATACCTGAAGTTCTTTATCTAGTATGGGATTTACTGATAGAACCCTACCGCGATCGCAAGGAATTCAGCGATCGAGACATTGTTGAGGCTTTTTACAATAGACATAGGCGTGAAAAAGATATGGACTTTTTGCACATAGTAGGCAACAGGGAAGAGATTTTTAGGAAAAAAGTACGAAAAATGATTTTGTGAGTTACTTTTACAACTCTAGCTTAGAGCGGTTTTCATTTTGGTAGACTACAGTAGGGGTGTTTCATGTTGCGCAGCAAAATGGCCATTTACCCCTACAGGCTTTTGGTTATGATGATGTTGTTCATCAATCTGAAAAGCGGTTAAATAAAGGGCAAGTTTATTTTCTGGAGATGTCTAATCCTATTCTTCTTCATCTTCAACTTTTATGGTGGAAAGCTCTGTGGGAGATGTGGCAACTATACGGAGATTTACATCAACTATTATTTGATTTTTATCAACCTTGAAATTAGCTTTCTTGATTAAAATTTTCGCTGACAAATAATCATCTGACTCTGGCTCTAGAGATGATTCGCTTTTATATCCAGAAGTTTCTAACCATTCACAAATATTTCTCCAATTATCAACTTTTCCATTATTTGGTTCCACAAGAATTTTCACATATCTGTAGAGAGTATTACAGAGATCTACACCCACACCTTTAGCACTTTTACCTAATATATCCGCAATTTCATCAGGACTATATTCACAAAGTAAACCTCGTAAATGTAACTTTTCCGTAGGTGTAAGATGTTTACCTTTAGCAGAAGCAAGGTCTTTGTAAAGGGTCTCTAAATCCCAATGTAAAGCTGCTTCCGAGAAGGTTTCTTTTTTAGCCATTAGTAGAGTGTCCTTATTTGAAAGCTTTGCTAGTAAAATTCTAGCATTATTACTAACTTTTATTAGTTTACAATCAAAAATATGTTGAGTTAGGATTGAAAAAGTTAGTTAGTAACAAAAAAATTAAGTTGCTTTCTGTCAAATAATTATTCTGAGATGACCATAAATATCCGAAAATTATTTACATATTTTAGGTGTAAAATCAGAGGATTTTTAGGATAGTGTCTGTGGTAAAAATAGCTCTATTAAAGCCTTGTTAAAAATGGATAAAATGAGTAGCTAAAATTTTAATTTTTAATGATTACTAACTTAAAAATTTATAGAGAATACAAGTATATTTAATTTCTTAAAAAGCGATCGCTTTTAATCTCCCTAGCAGTAGTAGACTGTTTCATCTTAAATGTTGCAATAGATGTAGGTTGGTTTGAGGGAGTGCGATTGGTTTGGCTTAACGAACTCCTATGTAAGTTAGGCCACTCCCAAAACTAGGGATAACTAAGCGTATCCATGCAGGTTGAATTCCTGCTGTGCGGGATGCGCAGTGACTTCCATTGCTCAGGTTTCCAAGGTAACAACTTGGTCTGGAGGTGCATGGGCTTAAAGCCTTCAATAATTAATAATTAATAATTAATAATTACCTCTTCTTAAAAACGGATAGGATTGGTTAAAAGGAATTTTTTGGTTTTTTTCTCCTTGCTCATGAGAGGCTTTAAACCTTAATTTTTCGGTAAAAATAGAAGGTTTTACCTGGTTATCTTAGGCCTTGGGAGTTGCATAAGGTTAACGCACAGTCAATAAGCGTATTACCGCTCGTCACCCAAAATTGGTGAAATTAAACCTGGTACACCAAACTCTCACCTAATCATTATCTGCGTGTTCAAATTCATAAACATAAAATAGTCTGCTCAACTGTTGCAATTTATATCCGCCGAAAGTAAATAAAGCTGCGCCCCCTAAAGCAAACCAAAATCCTAGTGGGGGAACTGCTAAACCTGAAACAGATGTTGCTGTTTGAGTTATTGCTGCTGTAGCTGCCTGAATAGCGATCGCCCGTGCATCAATAATTATCCCTAAACACAGACACAACCCTGCCACAACATAAGTCAAAATCTTTAAGCGATTAAGATTTTTCAGTGCATTCTGACAAACCAGACAATGTTTTGTGTGAGTCTCCCACACATCAAAAAGTTTACGTTTGTCATATTCTGCTGGTGGCATTTCAGGATTACATTCTTTCGCCCAAGGTATCCCACCTCCGGCATATTTCTCTAACCATTTGCGGAATGTAATCACCATTTTATCTTGAGGGTTAGGAGTGTAGACTGCATCTAAGTATTTTCCTTCCTGTCTATTTGCCAGAATTTTCTCTTGGTAATGGAGAAACACTAAGTCTTGATGTGCAAACCGATTTGATAGTATATGATTTAACCATTCAGGCATGGGAAAAGCTAAGAAACCTACACCTGGTGGTCGTTTCCCTCGTTCATCTTTTACTAACACCTGACATCCGATAAAACTAGACCAACCGGGGCGAGTAGGGACTGCATACAACACCAGAATCAATTTTCCGCCATTGTCAAATTCATAGATAACTCTACCATGACAGGCCGGTTGAAACTCAATGGTATGTTTGACTATGGTATGTTTGACTATGGGATAATTTGCTGGCGTGATTTCAAATGAGAAACCTTCTTGGGCCGAAATCTTTCTCAGTGGAATCATGTCGTGGTATTTGGCATCTATGTACCTGCTACCGATAATTCCGTGGTGGGAAACGGGAACATGAGCCGGATCTGACAAATTTTCCATTGAAAAATCCCAACCATAGGGATACTCACGCATATACCAACACAGTTTCACAACTCTGTCTGATGGGTTCTCTAATTCAGGAACAACCCTCGGTTCCCGTAACTGACTTTCTGCTTGAGCTTGTGAACCTGACTCTGGCCACACCCAAAGTAAACCTTGACGTTCCTGGGTGGGATACACAACTGCACAAGATTTACTGTCAGCACAATTTTTGGCTTCAGTTTCTTTATCTTTAGATTGAGGAATGCTGACACACTTTCCCTCAGAGTTAAAACGCCAAGCGTGGTATGGACACATTAGAGTGCCATCTGACTCTACCCTACCTTCGGAAAGAGGAACGAGTCGGTGGGGACAAACGTCTTCAAAACAACACCATTTTCCGTTACCATCCCGCCACATAACTAGATTTTTGCCTAGTAACTGGAATGAGTGGGGACGAGAGGGGTCAGTGTGGTCTATGACTGCCACTGGATACCATTGTTTTGTCCACTGGAATGTTTCTCTTTCTGTTGTTTCTTGGATGTCTTGTTTAAGAATTTTCTCTGTTACCACAGTTACCCCTTATTTAAGTCAAAATTCAAAAATCAAAAGTTAAAAGTAAGAAAATTCCATAAATTAATTTACTTGCTCTCAACTGTGTTGATTGGTCAGATAAATTTACATTTATTTAAGATAACCTAATTATCAAAAAAATTCAGCTAAGTAGTGCAGGAATCTTGACCACCAGTGGTTTGAGCATCCTCTCTGGTACACTTTATATAATAAAAGTTACTACTCAGTTATTAGTCATTAATTTTTAATACTATATTTATTACCAAAGTAATTATTATATATCTAGAAAAAACGGTTAACAGTTAGAGACTGTTTGTAAAATAAGTATTAAGAGAACATGCGAGTGACTAAAATCTAAAAGCGGTAATACTTCAAGAGATTGAAATTTGGTAGGTAGAGAAGTATTCAGTACATATATTCCTAGATTTTTAAGCGACAAATATTTGTCTTGATTTCTTCCTCCTTATTCCCTATTCCCTATTCCCTATTCCCTGTTCCCTGTTCCCTGTTCCCTGTTCCCTGTTCCCTATCTCCTTTTTATATTTCCTTTACAAACAATCTCTTAGAATTAAAATTAGAGCAAATTTTAAGGATAATTATTAAATACATATAAGGAGAAAAATTACAATATGGGAGGAAATAAATTTCGATTTAAACAGTTTACTATCCTGCAAGATAGATGTGCTATGAAAGTCGGTACTGATGGTACTTTATTAGGAGCATGGGTAGATGTTTCTGGAGCAGAAAAAATTTTAGATATTGGTACGGGTACTGGTTTAATTGCTTTAATGTTGGCACAGCGTTCCTGTCAGCCGTGTGGAACACTATCGCTTGCTAATATTGATGCTGTGGAAATTGACACAGACTCATCTATTCAAGCTAGGGAGAATGTGGAGCGATCACCTTGGTCAAACAGAGTTAAAATTGCCAACTATTCAATTCAAAAATATAAAGATATTTGCCAAAAACGTTATGATTTAATAGTATCAAATCCACCTTTCTTTGAAAATGCTTTAAAGGCTGCTAATCAGGCAAGAACAGTTGCTAGACATACGGACTTTCTTTCACAAGCTGATTTATTGCAGGCAGCAGTTAAACTTTTGTCTGAAACAGGTATATTGGCTGTAATTTATCCAGTAGAACAAGCTGAAAATTTTCAAGAAAAGGCTGAATATTTTGGATTATTTTGTCAGAGAAAATTGTATGTTAAACCTATGCCAGAAATTCCCACAAAACGAATTTTGATGGAACTAAGTAAAAACAAATTACCATTACAAGAAAATACTCTAACTATTGAAGCAAAACAATATATATACACACCAGAATTTATTACTTTAATCAAAGATTTTTACTTGAAATATTAACTTGATAAAATTCACCTGTTTCCTGATTTAAGATAAGTTGATTTTTAGAAAAACAACTATATTTATTTTTTATAGACTAAAAAATGAATATTAAAACTTCAATGTTAAAATTAATAATGCCAAACTTATTCATAAAATTGTGAGGTTGTGTAATGTTGACTCTTTATCACGCTCCTGTATCTCCTAACTCCCGTCGCGTCTGGGTGACACTATTAGAAAAAGGACTTGAGTTTGAACTGGTAGAAGTCAAACTCAGTGGTGAGCAATTTAAACCTGATTTTTTGGCAATTAACCCTTTTCACCACATTCCTGTTTTGGTAGATGATGGTTTTAATGTAGTCGAATCTTTGGCAATTCTTGACTATTTAGAAGCAAAATATCCTACTCCTACTATGTTGCCTAAAGAGGTAAAAGACCTAGCAATTGTGAGGATGGTACAAATGGTAAGTGTTAATGAATTTTTGCCCGCTATTAATCCACTGGTGCCACGAATTTTAGATTTACCTGGAGAAGACCCAGAAAAAGTTGAGAAAGCACAACAAAAAATTTCTACAGTGCTGAAGTTTTTTGAGAATTTATTGGAAGATCGGCCTTATTTTGGGAGTGATAATATCACTTTAGCTGATATTGTTTCTGGAACAATAATTCCCATATTTTTGAGAGGTGGTATTTCCATAGCTGAGTATCCTAAAATAAGTGCTTGGTATGAGCGTTTGATGGCACGTCCAGCATGGCAAGCCTCTGAGGCAACAGAGGCAACATTTGCCGAATTTAGGTCTAATATGTTAGCGCGAATGCAACAACAATAAAATTACTTTCCCCTCTTTCATTCCTACTAAGGAAGGGGGGAATAATGGTGTAAAGCGATCGCTTCTATGATTACCCACCCCCTCGCCATAACTCTACTCTATCCCCAGCGAGTGGAATGGAGTAAGTAAACCACCCTATATCCAAAAACACACCTTTATATCGGCATTGCTGAATTAAGGGATGAATATTAAGTGGGGGTGGGACAGGCATCCTGCCTGTTCCTGCCTGTCCGAAAATATCAGGAACGGGCAAGATGCCCATTCCACAAAACTATTAAAATCCCAAGCGCATTTATGCAACGCCCAAATCCGCTTAGTTCGCTATAAAAATTTTTCATCTTCACCCAAAGTGTCAATCTTTCTAAATTCTCTTTCCTCCTGACTCCTGACTCCTAGATTAACTATCTAATTATACTGATGCTACCAGATTTGATATTATTCATCCTAGAAATCAATTTGAAGCCGTCCTCCCAGAATAAAAGTATCATCCTTGGCACTGAGACCAGGATTGAAAATATATTGCGCATTGGTTGCCAATTGAATAGCTGGCGTGATGGCAAAATTATAGTAAAGTTCTAGCCCATTCTCTGATGCACCGTCTACAGCTACAGGCGAGGGGGTATTAGTTGAAAGTTGTGAGCCTCGGATAAAATCTTTTAATGCACCACTGACACCAACATAGTACCAACCAAAACCAAATTGATCGTAATTCGCACAAACAGCAGCAACAAGTTAAAAGAAAAGTCGAAGCTATGGAGCGATTTGTACTCATCAACGCTATTGCCCTAGCTGTTTTACAACTACTTAGTTTAGAAATGCCCATGACTATCTGGAAGGACTTCCCTCGTTGGTTTCGTACTCTACCTTCTAATGGTTATCTGAGTGAACAGATAGTTCTACTGACACTCTCCGAACAGAGGAAGCATTTTTTAGCAAAAACTAGGTCAGGTCTACTTTTGACAAAATTCTTAAGTATTCGATCACCATTCACGAGACGGTCGAATCTGGAGCACTTTGTCACATGAAACCAATTGTATTTTGAATCAAAAAACTTTTTACTGTCGAATTCTTTAGACATAATTGTTAATTTAATTCTTTACTAACTACTTCTTCTGCTAATCCAAAAGATAATGTCATTCCTGCTCCACTTAACGCATTAATGATAGTAACACCCGGTTTAAGATTAATCATTAATTCTGTTTTTTGGGGTAGTTTTGCATAAACACCATGCCAAGTTTCTGTAATGTTTAAAGCGGGAACTTGAGCAAAGGTTTGTAAGTAATCTAAGATATATTGATTGAGTTGATTTTTATCAAATGGATCGGGATTTAAACCATATTCATGGGAGTCACCAATAATTAATTCTCCCAACCCATTTTGAGATATCATAACATGAATTCCCCAGTCAGGAAAATAAGGAGTTTCTCTGTTAATTCTATCTTTTAAAGTAGGTAAAGAAGAACAGTGAGCAAAAGAATTATAATGGGTTAATGTTAAGCCTCCACATAAAGCTGCACCTAATTTCCATTGATTAGGTTGGGGGCAGCTTCGCATCATTTGTAATTTAACTTTAGTAATTTCTGTTTCGGCAAAAATTGCCGGATATAATGTTTCAAAATCTGCTCCACTACAAACTAAAATTTTATCGCCTTGCCAAACTTTTCCTCCCGCAACTAATTTTGGATAAGAAATCTCAGTAACGACTGTATTAAATTGAAAAGATACTTGATAGTATTCGGAGAGGAATTGAGGGAGTTTTCCTATTGCTTCTCTGGGATCGACAATAACTTCTGTTGCACTCCATAATGCTCCTAATAATCCATTTTCATTAACTCCGTTACTCTTCTCTTTGACTCGCTCTGCTGTCAATAATTCAATGTCATACTCACCATTCTTTCTTGTCGCAACAAATTCTTCGATCACAGCTAATTCATCTTGACGATAAGCCAAGTGTAATGAACCATCTTGAGAGGCATAAAAATTAGCTTTTTGAGAAACTTCTAACCAAATTTATCTAGATTTTAAGGCACGATTATATAAATTACCTTCTGGTTGACCAATAGGCCAAACCATACCAAAATTACGAATTGATGCTCCAACAGCTTGTAAGTTACGCTCAAAAACCACAACCTTTAGACCTCTTTTAGCATAAGCTAAAGCATGGGCTAATCCAACAATTCCTCCTCCAACGATTAAAACATCTGCTTGATTATCTTGTGTCATTTTTCTCCTAGTTAATTAATAATTTCGGTAGTAGTGATACTATTAAAAAAATTAAGTGGGCAAGCAAATACTATTCCTCTAAAACGATTGAATTAGATACATATATTTTCTGTTGCCTGTTGCCTGCCTCGACTAATAAATCATCTATTCTTGATTATAAAGCGTCATTTCAGTTATCAGTTAGTCTCCTATCGGAGGAACTGCGTCATAAGGGAGCATCAAGATGAAAACCAATCAATATTAAGGTCTACTGGGCTGCTACTTTTGACCAGTTTTGGGTTGCCATTTGTACGGGGTCCCAAGGGCTACTAAGAGGTGGAGTATAGCTCAAGTCAAAATCACTAAACTGTTCGACTGTCATCCCATGAAAAATTGCTGTAGCAAAAATATCAACTCGCTTGGCAACCTCTCCCTGATAATGACCAATAATCTGCGCTCCCAGAAGTTGTTTTGTCTTCACATCTCCTGTGACTCGAATTCGGATGGGATGCGCCCCAGGATAATAAACTTTATGATCCCAACCTTCAAACTCAACACTCAAGGGTTCATACCCCGCTTGCTTTGCTTCAGCCTCTCGTAGTCCAGTTCGAGAAATCGCCAAGTCAAACACTTTCACCACCTGAGTCCCT
Source organism: Dapis brunnea BLCC-M229 (assembly GCF_050015995.1). Lineage (NCBI taxonomy): Bacteria > Bacillati > Cyanobacteriota > Cyanophyceae > Oscillatoriales > Microcoleaceae > Dapis > Dapis brunnea. Next base: position 54,795 of record NZ_JBNHEP010000095.1, read on the forward strand.
AAAGTCCCTTGAAATTCTCGATTACCACCGACGGCATTTTCTCCGGCAATCCGTCCCTGTTTGTGAGAGGTCGTTCCTAAAGGTAAATAGACTGGGGTTTGCAGTAGTTTATGCCAAGTTTCGACACAATCTCCTGCTGCGTAGATATTGGGTATGTTGGTTTCCATGCGGTTATTTACCTCAATAGCTCTAGATTTACCCAGTTTTACTCCTGCAGTCTGAGTCAATTCTGTAGAGGGAATCGCACCCGCAGCAACTAATACCAAATCTCCTTCGGTTGAAAAGTTGGGTGAACCCGTAATTTGCAGTTTGTCGCCGGATTGCTGAATTTTCTCAACAGTAATCCCAGTTTCAACCCGAATACCATGATTTTTGAGTTCATCAGCTACTCGTTCACCGAAACTGCTGTGAACTGTGTTCAAAACAGTGGGGAAATATTCAATTAGGGTGACTTGAAGTCCACGCAAACATAAAGCATCCGCCATTTCTAATCCAATGTAACCTCCACCGACAATGATGGCAGATTGAACATTGTGGTCGATGATATATTGATTGACCTTGAAGCTATCTCCCATCCATCGCAGACAAAAAACGCCTGGTGTATCCATTCCTTCTATGTGAGGACGGCGAGAAATTGCTCCGGTTCCGAGGATCAGTTTATCATAGGAAACAGTTACTTCTTGACCATCGGGAGCAATCGCTGTAACCACTTGTTGAGCAGGAGCAATCGTTTTTGCCCAATGACTGCTCATCAAATGAATACCTTCTCGTGTAATATCATCTTTGGTACGATGGGCAAGATTCTGCCATTCAGGAACTTCACCACTCAGATAGAAGGGCAATCCACAAATACTAAAGTTCGGAAATTCGTCTGCAAGCATAACGGTAATGTGAGTGTCGGGAGCAAGTTCTCGAATCCGTAAAGCTGCGCTAATCCCAGCATCACTACCGCCAATAATGAGAATATTAGACATTGGACTTACACCTTTATCTTAGTTGATTAATAATTTGTTTTAAGTTTAACAATGAATCCAATAAACCGTCATTTTCAAATTTTTCTAATTGTTCTCTAGTATGAGTTCCATTAGTGACGGCTAAAGAGAGTATACAATTAGCATTTTTACCAGAGGCTAAATCTGATGGTGTATCCCCAATACAGATAACCTTTTTTGCATCAAAAATCCCTAAACGATACATGGCTTTTTGAATCATAAAAGGCGCCGGACGACCTTCATTATTATAAATTTCCGAAGGAGTAATAGACGCTTGAATAATAGAATCATTGGAGCCAATATATTGCTCATTTAATCCTTTATCCCATCCTAAGCGATTCAGAATAATATTAGTTACTTCTCGATAAAATCCTGTATTTAAAGCAATTTTAATTTCCTGAGATTTTAGCCATGAAAATATTTCTAAACAACCATCAGTCGGAACAACTGGTTCAGTTCGATAGTAGTCTTCTAACACTGCTTTAAATTTAGTAAAACTGGTTTCAACTTTAATAGCATAATCGGGATGATTTTCACCAATTTGCTGCTGCCATAATGTCTCAAAAACTAATCTTTTTGACCATCCCATCATCGGATTACAAGTTTCTTTATTGGCATTTAATCCAGTTGCGTTTGCTGCTTCCAAAAAACAAGCTAAAACTTCATCATTATCTTTGACTGTTGTACCTGCAATATCAAAAATAACTAATTGTATTGTATCCATTGATAATTTCCTCCTTTCTTCTATAGCTCTGATTTCACTTGGGTTTGGAGACCAAACCCCTACAGTTTTTTTCACAAATCATTTCATATTGCTATATTACAGTTTACTCATCTAGATAGTTTTATTACTATAAAAAATAATTATAAAAAGTCTCTTAATAGTACTTCTAGAAGACAGCCAAATTCTCTGGGAAAATCAACAGAAACTCTTGCATGAACAGCTCCCTGTTTATCAAAAAATTGGTGTTGTCCTTCGAGCGCAAAAACTCCCTCATGCCAAATATTGGCGTGTATATATAATCCCTGGTTTCCACTAAACCAAAAGCAAACAAAATCATTAGGAGCGATCTCATCACCGGGCATGGCTAAAGGTACTAAAAAAGGTTTTTCTATTTTTGGAAAAAAGAGTTGCCCACCGTCAGGATGATAATTAGCGTGCCAAAGTAATAGTGTTTCAGGAACTTGTGAATGGTTTTCCTGAGCAAGAGAAGGTTCTGCTGCATATCCCAAAATATAGTGACCACCAACCGCAGCGTTTCTACCATAAAGAATGTCGCCTTTCCACTCACTAATGAAGATACCTTCTGTGGTTCCTCCTTCATTGCCACTGTCGATGTCAACGGGTCGTCTTCCTTGGGCTGGCCAATGAGTGATTTCGATTTCAACATCAGCAGGATCTCTAACAAGCATTCCGTAACCTTTTAAAGATTCAGGGGTCGCTTCTATAATGGGAATTATTATGCGTTTTAAATTAGGTGGAATGTTTGGATTTAAGTAATCTGGCGGGGCTTGCATAATAGATAAAATATTTGGGATGTTTGTTTTGTTTCTACAACTTTCTTCGATGCTAATATAACAATTATTAATTTTTTTGAGAGAGTTTATTTTTGAATTTTTAACAATTCTAAAGAAAATATTTATTTTAGATAAAACTATTTAATTTTAACCTTTTTTTAACCAAAACATAGAATATGTTTAACCTTGTTGCTTAATGATACTAAAATGGAATATTATAATCAGCGATAGAACTCTGTTCCACTACGCGATCAAAAACTTTCTCTGTTTTAGCCTTTTCTTACCTCCTGATTCCTGCCTCCTGATTCCTGCTTCCAAAGTGTAAGTATTCAACCGGACATGATATAATGCCTTCCTTTTTCTACTTTAATATTTCAAAAGCGATCGCCAAAAGTAAAATGAAAAGAAAAATTTATAAAAATTTAACAAGTATATTTTATGAAACCAATTCCTCTAATTCGTGCAACTCAATTAGAACCTTATCTAACTTTTCTTGGACAAATTGGAGCCAACAGTGAGAAATTTCTAGAACAATCTAAAATTAGGGTTGATATCTTAACTACTCCTGAGCAATTATTACCAGAATATCAAGTTTGGGATTTTATTGAGAGAGCAGGAAAAGCCAATGGTTCAGCTATTGAATTTGGTTTGCATACAGGATTACAGGGAAATTTTGATTTTATATTAGGGTTGATGTACCCTAGTTTGACAGCTTATGATGCTCTCAACCGTCTTTGTTTATTGACAAGATTACATAGTTCTCAAGCTAGTTTCTGGTTATCTCAAAAGGGTTCTGAAATCTGGTTTTGTCGTCAAGGGATTCCAGAAATTGCTATTGGACAACAGGCGGTAGAAGCTTATACTTTAATGTTAATGGTTAATTTAGTTCGCTACACAACAAGTTTAAAGCATTGGCAACCGTCAAAGATTTGTTTACAAATGAAACCAAATTCTACAATTGAACAATTTAAACCTTTGCAAAATACAAGAATTAAATATCAGGAACAATTTACAGCGATCGCCATTGATATCACTCTTTTAAGTCTGACTCAAGCACCAACTGATTCACCCTATCTTTTTTCCCTGATAAATATATCTACTCCAGCAACAGATTTTGTTGGTTCTCTCAGACAAGTTATTCAATCTTCATCAATAAAAAAGTACCCTACTCTTAGTGAAGTTGCTAAAATTACAGGAATTAGTTCTCGAACTTTACAAAGACGATTAAGAGAAGTAGGAGTGAGTTACAATGAAGTAATTAATCAAATACAGTTTGAACGAGCAAAAACTCTCCTTAAAGATTCCCATCTTAATCTTAGAGAAATTTCGGAACAATTAGGATATTCAACACAAGCGCATTTTAGCCGTGCATTTAAACGTTGGACAGGTATAACGCCTCAATCGTTTCGTCAGCTTTCTCCTGAAAAATAACTTGAGACTTGATAGTATTTTCGGTTTAATCGGACATAATATAACAATTTTAATAACTATGTTTAACAAAAATATTGACTATATTTCCCCAGATTATTTATATAAATACGACACCCCTATCAACCGGGAAGCAATATTAAAAACCCGTCAAGAAAGACAAACAAAATTATTTGAACCTTCTACTCAAAAATATTACGAAGCAGTACAAACAATAGCAGATATTCAAAGCGACTTTTTCGACTTTTCCAATGCAGTCATCAAAGTTGGTCATCCTGACGAACTCTCCTCAGAGCAACAACAAAGGTTTTACCACTCCTTGCAAACATTTTGCCCTTGGAAAAAAGGTCCTTTTGAACTATTCGGCGTAACTATCGACGCAGAATGGCGTTCCGACTGGAAATGGCAGCGAATTTTGCCACTTATGAGTTCTCTGAAAAATCGCAAAGTTGCTGACATTGGTTGCCATAACGGTTATTTTATGTTTCGCATGGCAGCTCAACAACCAGAATTAGTCATCGGTTTTGAACCCTACACCAAACATTTTTGGAATTTTCAACTTATCCAAAATATTGTCAAACAAAAAATGCTGGCATTTGAACTTTTAGGAGTCGAACACATTCACTACTACCCCCAATTTTTTGACACCATTTTTTGCCTAGGTATTCTCTATCATCATACTGATCCCATTGGTTTATTACGCAAAATGCGAGAAGCGTTAGCACCCAAAGGTGAAATTATTATTGACTGTCAAGGTATTCCTGGAGATTTACCAGTGGCACTCACTCCCCAAAAACGTTACGCTCAAGCGCGAGGTATTTGGTTTCTTCCTACCCAGTTTTGCTTGGAAAATTGGATAGGGAGAGCGGGGTTTAGCGATATCAATTGTTTTTTTGCCGAACCTTTATCTGTTCAAGAGCAACGACGCACTACTTGGGCAAATATTGATAGTTTATCAGAATTTCTTGATCCTGACGATCCGTCATTGACAGTTGAAGGTTATCCTGCTCCTTGGCGTTATTATGCGATCGCACGGAAGTAGTGGAGTGATGGGAGTGGGGGGAGTTTGGGAAGTTTGGGAAGATCGAATCTTGTCTGCTTATGCAAGTTGGTCTAAATTCTGAATTAGGTGTAGAAAGTAGTCAATTCTTCAATTTGATCGAGTGCGGGCATCTTGCCCGCGACTAATTTATCTGACTGAGATGAAATCCCCTAAGAATTTAAATTCTGACTTCTGAGTTTATACAGTTTGAGATGAAATTCCCTAGAAATTTAACTTCTGAATTCTAAATTCTGAATTCAACATTACTCTGGTAAAATCTCAGTAACAGTCTCGTAAAAATTAGTCTGTGGTGGTTTGGCAAATAAATGAGACATTTCTGCCAATGCTGCTTTATAAGCATCAGTTTGATTAGCATCCATATCTTCAACTCCTTCCCAAAAAATTACAGCAATACCTTTATCTGTTCCTGGCAATTGTAATAAATATGCCCCTTTAAAACCTTCATTATAAGTAGCAACTGCCTTTTCATAAAGTTCTTTTGCTTCTTGAAACTTTCCTGGTTTAAATTCTCCCAGGGCAACATAAGCATATTTATGCTTCAAAAAATCCATAAAATCTGACATTTTTTTCTCCTTTTCTACAAGTTTTAAATTGTTGGCTGTATTAGAACTTATATCATGTCCGGTTAAATATTTACCATGAGGAATAAATAAAATAAATAGAATAAATATCCAAAACATAAGAGATTGCTTTCCTTACGGAATCCTGAGCAAACTTTCTACTCCATTCCAGTCACAATAACTTTATAGTTAGTATTTATCTAGACATAATATTATCCAAATATAAAGTTAAAACTGTCAACTAAGAATTATCGTAGTTGACAATTTATTAGGGGTTTAGTCTCCAAACCCTTCTTAATACCTGAATACTAATTGTTATATTATCTCATATCTGCCATATCTAAACTTTGCGCTCTAAACTCTGATATATTATCAGATAAAGATTCCCAGAAAGGATTATTTTTTCCTAAACGAGTTGTATTAGTAGCATCATGGACACTTCCTCTCAATTCTTGATAATATTGATCGTCCATAAAATTAATATTTAAACTAGAATCAGCCATCAACCTACGGAATTTTTCCTGAGTATAATCTCTCCCATTAATTAATGCTCCTCCAGGATTAGAAACCAATAATTCCCCATTAATTACCACCGAATTAACCATATTCGGCCACCAAGAATAACCGCTATATCCAAACATAGCTGGCACTTGAATTATCTGGTCATCACTGAGATTAAATTCCTGTTTTAATTTCTCAATTAATGGATTTAATTTTTCCCTTTGTAAATAGAGATTATGCTGAATTAACTTAGGATTTTTCAAAGCTGCCCGCACTGTTGTTTGAGTGCTTAAACCACGATTTATCGCAGCTTGACCATAGCCTTGTTGATTTAATTCTTCTAATAATTTTACCCCCGCTTCTGGACTCACAATTAATATTAAAGGTTTGCCAAATTTACTAGGAATAAAACTTATAATTTCATCTACATGACGAATCATTAACCAAGAAGTATCAATATCCACTGGCGGACCCTGAATTTTTTGTGCTTTAATGAAATCAATAATATCAGGATTCATGCCTACTTCCCCTGCTTTACCATAATAAACTCTTCCCATAGGATATCCTGGCAAAGGTGGCGTCACTTCTAGATTTCCATAAGCATCTGCCCACCTATTTAGAGGGTCAAGTTGTCTGGGTTTACCGACTTCAAACCAGCCAAAATTCTCTTTGAGAAGACTGCGAGAATATTGGTCGTTTTCACCTGGGCGGTTAGCTTTGAGGGCAACATTCATGTTACGGGTTTTACCTTGACTGGGAAACTGCACATAACCTATTTCTTTAGTGTCTTGCATCCAGGTAGTGCCACCAGGATTAATTTTGGCTGTTGCACCTGTTTTTTCAATAATTTCTCTGATTTTATTAATAAACTCTTGATTAGCAAAACCTCGATCGCTAACGTGAAGTTCTTTGACTGGAGCAGTATTAGGAGACATTAACCAAGGAACTACACCTATTTGAATACTATCAGAAGCAATTTGTCTACCATTTTTTTCAGCGATCGCTTTCAAATTAACTACCCCTTTCCAGTTGCGATCGGCAAATTGTTTAGCTTCTACACCTAATACTATTTTTGCCTTGGGTATTAATGCTTCAGTACCAGAAATGTCTACTGGTTGCCATCCAGATTCTGTTTTTTGGAATACATTAATATAGTTAGTAACATCTGTGTCTGTAGAAATGTAGATTTGAGCATCCCTATAGTTTTCTGCCAATTGAATATTAACAATAGCTAAATCTGCTGTATCACTTTCACCATTAACATCCCGATCTCGCCAGTCTGGGATTAAATCGCCGTTATCATCATCATTATTAAATAACATCAACGCACCTTCTGATAAAGACCATTTTTCTCTACCTGACTTATCAGTTTCATCCACTTCCCCATCTCTGTTAGTATCACCATAAATTGTGAAACCAGGAGATAAACTATATGCAATGAGTGGATAATTTGTTGTTTGGGTATTTGTCTTGTTTTCTGTATTTTCTGTCCACGCTCTTGCTGCTATTACTTTTTCATAACAAGCAACTGCTAAATACCCCTGGTATTCTATCATTTTTTCGATCGCTCGATCTGTCATCAATGAATCTTGAGGTATTTGACGCAAACTCTCAATTGCATCTAACCAAAGATTTTCTGCTTCTTGCCAAGTTTGATAATTTGCCTGTGTTTTTTTTCCTTTTGCTACCGCATTAGTTGCTATGCTCAGTGCTTGCTTCCAACTTTGGGCAGCTTTTTCTTCTTTAATAATTTTTGCTTCTATACTGCGGAAGTTTTTCAGGTTTTTTTCATATTGTCGTACTTGGAATTGGTATTGCCAAGGTTCTCTTACTTCTTGGAGGTTTGGCATTTTAGAGACTTTATCCAGTTCTACTTTTAGTTGGTCTCTAATCTGGTAAAGTTCTGGTAGTGAACTTACTTTTTTGGGAATTTTTATATTGTTGTTTATCGATTTGATAGTTTCTAGCACAGAAAATTCTGAGTTTGCTTGCTCAGGAAGTGAAGGTTGTGCTACTGCTTGAGGCACAATAGGTATCCAAATAATTCCTACTAATGCCCCAACAGTATTGACTAGACCTATTTTAACGTATCGCATCCAACCCATAGTATACATCCTCGATATATACTTTGAATTTTACCTGATTTCTGCCAACTCATGCCATTTCACGGAAGTCAAAAGTCAAAAGTCAAAAGTCAGATAATCTTATACTAAATCTCAGAACTAATTCATAAATTAAATATTAAAAGAGCTGGTCTGCTATCTACATAATCTCATTAGACATCTGGTGATAATTAAAAATCAAATCAATCCCATACGCAAAAATCATTAATTCTTTCCTCCTACTCCCGTACGGGCGATTCGCCAATCGCCCCTACTCCCTACTCCCTCTTTTCCGGAGAGGTATATTGCTAGGGTGGGTGAGAAAGAATTATATTGGTTTCCCCAGTTATTACCGCGGAGATTGCGTCGGCTAAAAATATACTTTTCCCAGGAGGTTAACTTGTTCAATTGCGAGGCGGCAATTGACTTGACCGCTTCTTTAAATATCATCTTTAATAAATTAATTCTCAGGCATTTTTGCTATATATCCTTAGATGGATAAATAGTGAAGATGGGATGAATACTATATTTAGTTTTCATCTTTAAGAAATGGTATTAGCTGCAGAATTTAATACGACTTTAAACTTTAATTATAAATTATTTAGTAATTGCTTTATATTTCCGGTTGAGCAATCGTAATTAGAAGTTTTGTAGGATATTTAAAAAAATATCTTTAGCTCAGTTTGATCTACCTAATTAGAATTTTTCAACCGGAAATTATTTTAAGGCTCTCTAACCCAATCCTGATTTGGTTTCGCCCAATTAGCTGTTTCCACATTATTAGCACTGGACCCATTACTAGGTAACTCTAAGCAATAACCAGCACCATATACAGTTTTAATATACCGAGGATGACGAGGATCTGGTTCCATCTTCGTTCTCAGATGTCTAATATGGACTCGGATTGTCTCAATATCATCGTCTGGATCGTAACCCCAGACTTCCTTAAGAATTTCACTAGGAGATACTGTCTGGCCATGGCGTTGTAACAAACAATGGAGTAACTCAAATTCTAAATGAGTTAGTTTCACTGTTTGCTCGAACCAAATAGCCTCAAATCTTTCGGGAACCAGGGTCAGAGGGCCATAGCTGAGTATTTCACTATGTTTAGCTGCTTGTGGAATTCTATCTGTGCGTCGCAGTAAAGCACGCACTCGTGCCAGCAGTTCTTCAACCTCAAAGGGCTTTGTTAGATAATCATCTGCACCAGCATTGAAGCCTTCTACTTTATTTTGGGTTTGACCTAAAGCAGTTAACATCAGTACAGGAATATCCGCTGTTCGTTCATCACGACGCAGACGTTGACATACTGTAAACCCATCTACCTTTGGTAGCATTAAATCTAACACTATCAGGTCTGGTAATAGTTGCAAAGCTAGGGCTTGCCCTTTTATACCATCTTCTGCTTGACTAACTTCATAGCCAGCCATTTCTAAGTTTACGGCAACGAGTTCTGCGATCGCAGGATCATCATCAATGACGAGTATTCGGGGCATCATTTGCTACACTTAACCTACGATTTTTTTCTTATTGTAATGTTTAATTAAGATTTTTAAGTTTTTTCCCATCTTTTTTCGTTAAATGTTACAATCTTTTTTCAAAACATTACTCTTATTTGCTTTTAATTGTGCTACTTCTCTCTAACACGAATTTATTTTATTGTCAAGCCATTAAATGATAACGACGAATATCTGTTGGGACTGTCACTAAGTTCTTCAGTTCTAATGATGCTGCTTCAATATGACTTGAGGCCAAATGTTTTTGTAATAGACTTTCACTCTCCCATTCCTCAACAAAAGTAAAATCCCTGGGATCGGCATTATTTTGTAATAATTCGTATTTAATACAACCTTTTTCTTGACGAGTAGGTAATACTATGCTAGTTAAAATTGACTTAACTGCTTCTACTTTATCCGGTAAGGCGACCACACGAGCTACTACTCTAATAGTATCTAAGGACATAATTGATTGGATTCTAGAATCAACAACTAAATAATTTAGAGGATATTTTATGATTTTGAGGCTATAGGTAAAAATCGTCCCTGCTCTTTTAAGTATTTCCATGGAATTGATTCTGGATCTTTTTGACTACTCCACTGACTAAAATCAGGTTTTGTTTTCCGTTTACTAATAGTGCTGGCATGAACATTTAGTCTAGTTGCTAATTCTTTCTGAGTCAGAAACAGAGAAACTGCTTTATTTGCAGCCTCAAACTGATTATTTTCAGGCTCAAATTTGAGACTACAATTTACCTGGGAATGCTGTGGTGGAGTCCAAGGACTTGAAACTTTCTCAATAATTTCTTCTGAGAATAACTGACTATTATACCCTAAAATTTTATCCGTAGCTACTTCAACTTCCTGATTTGTTTGACCAGCAACTAGAGACACAGCAGTCGGAAAATAGTATAATAAACCACCTTGCTCTGTAATTTCTAACTCGGCACCAAATTCTTTGGCTCTTTCATCAAGAAACTTTTGGACAACTTTTCCTGATAGTTGAGAGTTCATGGCCAAGTCTAAAGCTGTAATATGTCCCTGATTGTCCTGAATTAACTTATAGAATAGAGCATTCAAGCAATCTTGTTGGTGTTTCCGTTGTTCCTGATAACGCCTCAAGGTCCAGGTTAGTCCCGAACCAATAACGATAATTGGGAATAAGCGCCAGGATAAACTTAGCATTAGCAATCCCAATCCAAGAGAAATTACAATGGGAAAATTATTTGTAGAGTTGGTATCAAGGTTTTTGGGTATTTTGGACATATTTACTGTTCTTGAGCCAGATTTTTTTGCTTGTTAGGTTCACCTCCTAAATCTATTTTGCACGATTATAAAGTACCCAACAGCAAACGCTGTTTGCAGTGGGCTTCATGTCTCTAACTTATTGCCTCTATTAGAAAGCAAATATTGGCCTTACACACCATTTCTAGTTGCTAGCAACCTTTATCTGGTCCAAGGCGGAACCCATAAAGTCAGCCACCTGACCCAGGATAAAAATATCTTGATTGTAGTGTTTTCCGATTTTATTGGCAGATTGACTTTAACTTACTGATTCAGCAATAATCTTTTTGATTCTTTGGCTCCCTAGTTTCTGTGCCGAGCAGTTCCCTGCTACTTCCTTGTTAGGCTGTCTGGTATCTGTTCTTAGAAACCTACAATAATCTGTAGAAATCTACAATTATCTGTTCTATTCCCTATTCCACTGGCAACTTCGGCGTTATCCAGTCCACAGGCACACGCGAACTAACTACCCGCCATAGCTAGATTTAAGCTAGCATTCAAGTCTCACAAACAACTAAAACTCTATAGTCTAGGTGGGGTTTTTAAGCATTTGTATCATAGCACATTCATTATTGATAATTCATCCCAGCGCCTACTACCTTAGATGCGTAGGACTTCTCGCAATGTTTAGTTAAAATTATGTTTCGTAAATTAAAAATTATTGGTGGCACTATTTTAGTTTGTTTATCGATCGCTGGTTGTGGCCCTAGCAAAATTGTCCAGTGTAATCAATTGATTGCTACTATTAACAAGGGTAATAGTCTTGTTAATGCTCAGACTTCTTATGATGCTACAACAACTAATAAACTTGGAGAAGAGTTAGAAAAAATTTCTCAGGAGTTAGAAGCTCTAGAATTTAAGGATGAAAATCTGCAGCAATTTCAGCAGGACTTCTCTCAAACCTTTAAAGAACTTTCTCAAGCTTTCATTAATATGAGTCTAGGTCTGAAAACTAGCAGACAAGTAGAAGCTTCATTGGAAGGTAGAAAAAAATTCAATGAGGCCAAAACTCAAGTTACCCAAGCTGGCCAACAGGCAAATAAAGTTGCGGTCAATCAAGATATCTCGCTAGAAAAGCTTATTAGTTACTGCCAAGATAATTGATTACTGAAAATTTGGGTCTAAAGCTTTCCTCTTCTAGGGGGACTTTAATTTGATAACTAAGTTAAGAAGGCGCAAAAAAACTTCAGTATTAACGAAAAGTAAAGTCGCTCTAAAATCTCTTCCCTTCTGGCTCCTGCCTTTTCATCAAGAGAATTTTGAACGCCGACCTACTTACTCTAGAATTCAAACTCTTCCTGATTCTGGATAAGTTTTAGAGTTTCAAAGATAACTAATATCATGTTCGGATAAGCAGGTTACCGAATAATTAAGGTAAAAAGCTTCTCCTTTCAAGGAGAAACAAGCGGTCGGAAAGCGGAGCATGACCTTAGGATGGGATGGCGTTTCGGCTGTCGCCGACTTGAATTGCGGAGCGGCTCTGCACTCTTCGGGTCTCCTCGCTGTCCTCCAATCTCCCCTTGAGAAGAAAAAATTTTCACGCTCCGCGTCAATCCAATCCGTTTTAGGGAGAGGTAATTATCAATTATTCATTATCAATTATCAATTATTGAACACCCTCTAGGTGGGCAAGTGAGACGCAACCCAACAATAATGTTGGGTAACCTTGAATGTTGGGTAATGTTCAGTTTCGTTCCGATACAGTCGATGGGGATATCGCTATCCCTCACCTCTGCTTCACGCGCCGTGCATGAGAGTTTCGCTCCTCACACGGCTCCTGATAGCTAAGGTTACTTCGAGGTTAGCTTCACATACTTCCTTTTATCGCCTATATATAGTCGGGTCAGGCCACGCTAATATTATTACCTTTGGCGCTTTGCCGGGAGGTTTGTTTTGGCACTTAGAGTCTCCTACTCTTGAAGTAGATCTAATATCGCGTTTTCGGCTATGTTAGTTTCTGGTTTTACCGACTACCTTAACTACCTCCCCAGGTCTGCATATCCTAGAAATTACTCCAGGGTTGCTTCTTAGGGAATCCTTATCCCTATAAGACATTGGTTAAACTTTCCCTACTCATCGGTCGATTAATGAGAGTCCAATAGGGGTTACTTCGTTCCCATAACCCATTTCACGGATTTCTTTAGGTGTCCTGAGTCGTCCGAGACTTGCTCCTCTTGTCCTTTAGGCGGTTGAAGACCTAGAGGGGCATCATCTGTACCATTTTGCTCACAGGGGATACAAGGACAATTACCCTGATTTAGGTTGACGTTTGCGCAGCATTCCGCAGGAAACGTTTGACAGGATTCATGTTCAACGCCCTTAACTAACTTCTCTGGCAGCATCGTCCTTAGTCCTTAAGGCTTATCCGCTTTTAGCCCATGCACGCTCGAGTAATGGTTGTTAGTCCATTAAACCTGAGCTATGAAGTCACTCCGAGCGCTGAGAGGGAAGGAATTTAACCTCCATAGGCTATGAGTTTTTAACCTTTTGGTTAAAGGGTCATGTTGCAGTCTTGGCTTCTTTGACCCAACGAGTCGCACTCAACCTAACCTACATTAACTACATTAACCAATTTTTTAAAGCCTGCCCGATCGGGTGAGGTTTTAAACATTAAACCGAACATGATATAAGTCCTAACTATAATGACCACTTCAAAAAACATTTAATCATGGCGGAAGTTGAAGGGTTTAGAACGAGCGATCGCCTATTCATGCAACAAAACCCTAGCTAATTATCAATTTGAGAATTCCAAAATTGATTGCTGACCCATAATCCCAAAGCAACTATCACGAGAAAAAAACCTATCACCTGAAATGTAATTGAGTATTGCCACCAATTAATCAGCACCCCAGCAATAATAGGACCAGCAACTTTACCAGCATTAGTTAGAGTACCAACTAAGCCAAGGGTTGCTCCTACACTTTTCTTGTCCGTCCATTTGATTACCAATGCCGTCATTGAGGGGACAATTAGTGCCTGTGCCAACCCCATCACGACAAAAGCAGCTAGGAGATAAACATAGTTTTGGGCAGAGGCGACCAGAGGAAGCGCTAACCCCAAAAGTGCTAGCCCAAAAGAGACAGGGAAAACATACCCTTTCCGATCCCCTATCTTTCCCCCCCAGGGTTTGAGCAGTAGATGGGTTATTTCTTGAATAGCGAAAAGACCACCAACAACAGCTATATTGACCTGCTGAGACACAGCATAAATAGGCATAAATGTTTTAACAGCGTAAAGTGCCACATACAATATAGATTGCAAGCTACCAGCTAGCCAAGCAGATGGAGTTCGTCCACCAATATATATGGTTTCAAAAACTTGTCGTGCTAGGGAACAACTAGGTTTAATCTTTGCTGGAGCAGTTTCTGTTAAACCAATAATGGGGAAAAAGGCAAGGATACTGAAAAAACCTGTAACAGTATAGACAGTCGCTGGAGATAATGTCAGTAACAACCAACTAGCCACCAAGGGACCAACAATGTATCCTCCACTTCGGGCAATACTGAACCAACCTATGCGTTCAGCCAGATATTTTGGCGATTGCTGGGAAATATAAGCTAAAGTCACAGGCCCATAAATAGTTGTGGCGAGACCGTGGACTATGCGTACAACAGCTAGTTGAATTGGCGTATGAACAAATTGATAAACAAACGGCATCACCACAAAAAAAGTGGTACCTACTAATAACCAAAGCCTTTGTCCAAAAAGGTCAGAAAAAGCTCCAATCAGAGGCTTAAGTATCATCCCAGTACAGGTTGAGACAGAGACAATGAATCCAAGAGAAACATCACTCGCTCCTAAGGATGCAGCAAAAATGGGCAGCAGGGGACTTTTACCCATTTGGTAAGCAGAGCGAACAACAAAATCAGCAAAAGTAATAGGAAGAACTGCCCTCAATTGGCGCATATGATTAATTGAGTTTGTCTGGTTGACGTTCTCCCCGACCTAAAGGAAGGGGAATTCTTAAGAATCACTTACCGAAAAATTGGGTTTAAAGCCTCCCCCTTTTAGCTATGCATGATAAACATCTTTCTTAACATAAAACGTAGACATTAAATAGAATTTATGTATAAGTCTTTTGAAAGGCTTTTTTCTTAGATTTGTGTATTGAATTAGACATAAAGAAGTGAGAAATGCACCCCAAGATTCTTACTCCCCCCTCTTCCCCCTCTTCCCCCTCTCCCCACCCTCCCACAAGGTTTTCAGGAGTTCCTTATCAGGGATAGCCCTTTTAGGGAGACTTCGTGCTATGCTTAAAAAAGCGGAAAGGTATTCAAGCGCTCTAAAAACCTATAGTTACTTAATTGTAGCGTTGGCACCTTGAAAACTAGAGTTATGGGGTGCGTGTACAGTAATGCTGGTACTTAGGAATTGCTCTAAGCAACAATTACCAGAGAACCAAAGTTTTTTTAAGGTTTGAACTGTACCGTAGGACATACGGGAACAGGCTCTTGTTAGCGCAGCTCCTCTGTTAGCGCAGCTCCTCCGCAGGAGGCAAGAGGCAATAGAGCGAACGCTTGGTCCGAGAACCATCTCTGGACTAGGTATCGCAAGGTAATTAGTTTAAGTGGACTCGGTGAACCAAGAATCCTGGTTTCAGGAGAATCTCCGCGCCTTTAGGCCGGAGAGTATGTCAAACCGTTTCACCGTTCAATAGAGCATAAGAACAAGTTTAATTTAGTTAATCCCAGAGGGCTTGATGCGTCCTGAAGTTTGGGAATCCCGCGGCTGGCTCAAGCGCAACGTGGGGAGGATGTCAATTTCTATTCTGGTAATGGAGGAGGAGTTACGGAGCGGATACCCGTGTCGTACTCAATCTTGATTGGAGTGATTGACATCTCCTCAACAACGATTTCAATCTCGCCAGGAGTCCCCAGTAATCCTGGAACTGGCATAGGCTCCAAATAGTAACGCCCAGGCTGAAGTTTAACGGAGAACTGACCATTTGCATCAGAGGTGACTCGAGTCACCTCTTCGCCTTCAGAGTCACGAACGATCAATATAGCTGATTCCACTGGTTGTTCTTCGCACCCAGATGAGTCTATCCGATTGGGACAAGCAGGACCTGCAATGACCTGTCCACTGAGGGTTGCCTGCTCACCGTCATAAACGCTCATAGCATTGCAGCATCCAATAAACACTACAGCAACAAATATCAAACACAACCTTACCAGAAGCATGATACTCAGTTATTTTAAATAGTAGATAAGCGATTGACAGTAGGTTGGTCACGGCTGCGTCCAAAATGTACGTACTGAGGATCGACGTTACTTGCCGCTGTTCCCCCTTGAAGGGTAAAACCGGAGGCTATCCAAGTCAGTCCGTCAGGGAAGTGACGCCGACAATTAATATAGTCACCCCAACGTCCGTTGTTGGGTCCATTGGTGCTCTTACGAGTGAATAGTGACTGCCAACCATTGGAGTAGTCATCCCAAAGCGATACCACATGACTTGGATAATATTGGCTCCCACCACCGTAAAACATCGTCGCACCAACGTGACCGCGATCATTTGGGCAAGCTGCCGGATAAGCCCATGCAGCACTTCCACTCCAAAGATCGGGTTGGTCAATCACCGCTTTACTGATTTCATTAATCCGAACAACTCGAATGTGAGGAAAGGGACGACTACCACGACTATTTGCCGTCCACATAGCTCCGATAACATTGTTTGCTACCCATGCACCAGTAATCCGCGCATCAGCTCGACCGAGCCAATTCCTGCCGTCAGGACCTGGAGCAGAATAACTGCCACCACTCCAGGTATTGACGTTGATATTCCAAAAAGTAATATTGTTGGAATTCTCTGGCCAGCTAAATAAACGAACTTGGGAAGCATTGTTGTGGCTGACCCAGTACATTGTGTTGCCAGCCCCCTGAGTGAGACGCAGGGAGCCATTATTGGTGGTTGACCAGTAGCTATAATTTAGAGACCCCCCAGTAGCCAATGTATCCAGAGGAAACTTGAATACTACGGCGCGTTGCCATAGATTACTACTGTTAAATACGTTAAACGTTACCCACAGGTAATTATTACTTAGCGCCATATCGGGGTAGTCAAACCACAAACCAGCCCAACTGCTAGTTACCCCACTTGGAGAAAAGTTGTACCAATACCAAGAATTGTTTTGAAGCGTCGGCCCACTCTTGATGGCAATTCGGAATATGTTTTCGTTGTTGCTGCCTCGGATATACTGCAACAACCAAAAAAGCAAGTCACGGCTGCGATCGTAGTGAGTTAGTTGATCGCAACAAAAGCCTCCTGCAGCACTTGGTAGAGTTGTAAACGGGGAGACGTACTGCCAACTGCTGCCGTTATCTAGTGACTTAGTCGCATACCAGTTTCCCGTCATATAAATCTGACGACCGTTGTTGGCAAGACTAGGCTCCCCTACCTGTGAAGTTTGTAGACTAGTAGCTCGATCGTTGAGCCCTATGTTTCGAAAAAATACAAAATCTCCTGGTGGCATTTTTTATTACCTCCGATTAGAACAATTGGAATAGAAGTTTTTGCTAATCCTACAGAAGTAGTAGTCTAAGCATGAAAGGTTAATAATCCTCAAGTGGCAGTCGTATTTAAGATACAAAAACTTACCCACTGGGAATACACCTAAAATATTGCTCTGAAAAATCACACAACTCACTTAGCTCGAGGTTTTTCATCAAAAATCAATCGAACCATTTTACCTAAGTCTTTCCACCAACAATTCTTTTAGGGGTTGGGGACGCCACTTGGGTACCAAATACCCAGATTTTTAAATTTCAGTGTTAGGATCGGGCAAGATTACTCTCCCCCTTCAACTTCCATCGGATCCATAGCCTCAACATCTTCAGTCTCCGCTGCTCCTCTAGCCAGCATTTCTTCTCCAGCCCCCTCTGGCTCATCAATTAAGGGCGGTCCCATGGGTTTCCGTGTTCCATACCGAGCTTCTCTCGCTTCAAGCTGCTCCAAACTCAACCGCTCGGCTTCCACAGCACTTAATGCACGCATCGTCATATCTGTAGTTGGCTGTTCTGCTTGGCCAGCAGACCCAGTGCTTGCACTTTCAGTACCATCCGGATCCATTATTTGAATTTCTTCTGGCATTTTTTCACCTCAATCTTAATCTAGGCATTATATTATTTACGGGGTAATGTCTTTAGTTTTTCGCCATTTGACGTTATCCCACGGTTAACCGCTAGGGGTATAATACCATTTCTCAAAAAGAATGCTATACCCGATCGGGTGGGGAAGTATGGGAAGTGTGGGAAGTGTGGGAAGAGGTTAAAAGTATGATAAATCTATACTAACCTACTAATAATTGTCAAAAACAGACTTTGAATCTGGGTAATTATTTGACTGTTGAAGTATAGCTGAAGTATAGCATTACTTTTAGTAATTGGTATAACGGGGGTTTCTCAACCTCTTGAATAGAGTTTTACCTTTTCACGGGTTTAAATAGGAGTTCTGAATCGAACCCCATACTCTACTCTATGTTGTTGTCAATGTACACACAGGTCGAATTACCACTACTGCTTCATAAAACCGATATAAAACGTCACATAGCGTGATATTTTACTGTTTACTTCCTGCTTCAACTGAGACCGTCGGCGGTTACTCATCCACAGGCATCCACGGTCAAGCCGACCCCATCTCTTGAGTGTGTCTTAGATTCTGAGGAAACCTCAGAATTACACACTCGCTTTTTTAAATTAATACTTGCATTCAAGTCGCGATCTATAGATATGCCACACTCAGGACAATCATAAGTTCTAAGGTTTAAGGGCATATCTTGGAGGTCACCACACCTACTGCAAGTCTTTGATGATGGAAAAAATCTGTCTACTACTAACTCCGCTCCGTACCACTGAGTTTTATATTCAAGCTGTGCTTCATAAAACCGATATAAAACATCACATAGCGTGATATTTTACTGTTTACTTCCTGCTTCAACTGAGACCGTCGGCGGTTACTCATCCACAGGCATCCACGGTCAAGCCGACCCCATCTCTTGAGTGTGTCTTAGATTCTGAGGTTTCCTCAGAATTACACACTCGCTTTTTTAAATTAATACTGGCATTCAGATCGCGATCTATAGATAAACCACATTCAGAGCAATCATAAGTTCTAAGGTTTAAGGGCATATCTTGAACATGACCGCACCGGCTCCCCCTACCCCTAGTAACTGCACAACTCGATCGACTGTGTTCATATTAGCAAATTGCTGATTGATTGGCATTAATCTTTACTTTTTTTTACATACTGAGGTTTTTTTGCGCCTTCTTAATTAGTGATGAATTTCTAGCTCTAGTACATAATGTCCCATGCGTAACTGTTGGGACCATAGTTCATATTCTAGGCGCAAATAATCTGGAATTGGTCTTCCCTGAACCAATAAGTTACGGGTAAAATTACGCAGTCGCAACTGATAATGTAAATTTAATGAATCGTCTTGAAGCCAATAACGACAGATGCCATAAACTCCTCTTTCCCAGACATGGCGGTAACAATATTTGCCATTTCCTTGCATTGTCATAATGACTCGAGACGGAGAAACTTCTAGCCACAAAAGTCTTGGTTTGGGAACATTTGGCAATATGGGTAATTCCTCTATAGATGATACTTCTGTGTCCCTAATGGTAGGTTCATGCAATAATATATGGAATTGGTCTCGGTCTTTGTGATAAAGAGTGGCTGCAGTTTCAACCATAGACCAAATTGGTAAGTCTGTTGATATTAATGATAGACTTACAGGTTTGCGTTGATAAGTTAGCATATATATTCTCTGGTTGTGATTGTTGATTGAATAGTTATTATTTTCTTGAGCAAGAAATAAGGTCTTAAGCCTCCCTTTTTAAGGGGATAAAAAAGGAAATTTTGGATTTTCTTGCCTCTGGTTTCAGCAGTCGGTACTGTTAACGCAGTACCTCAGTTAGGAAGCTAACTGAAATGATACTGGTGGCTTAAATCAAAAACTTATTGACACGAACGAAGTAATTTAACAGGAGATTCTTCTTTTATTCTTAAATAGGTCAAACAAACCCTCTTTGTCTAACCCTCTATACACAATTTACCAAAGCTGTTTCTTCAAAGGCATCTCCTACTGCGATTAATCTTCTATTTTTTATTACTTTTGTGACTGCCACATCTCTTGCAGTCTCATCATCAAAGTTTCTACATTGATGTTTTTATTCATCAGTTTTTCTTGCCTGTAATACTGTTATAGTTAGGATATTTTTGAGATGTATAATTATTGTAAAATTTTGCATAATATTTATCTCGTTTATAACTGTTAATATTAGCGTTAGCGCAGCTCCTCCGGAGGAGGCAAGAGGATAACTGAAATGACAAAATAAGGTGTAAAAAAGGCCAGATACCATTCATTATCAATTGTCAAAGAAGACATTAAAGTTCTCGTAAGCATTTAGCTATTAGCGGTCATTTCTGGTGCTTTTTCTACGAATTTTATGCGAGGTTGCATATAATTATGAAATTCATTAATTTATCCGTCTTTAATATACGGTAATTATTATGTCAATCTAATTCACCTGCAGCTTCATTTCAATTTGGTATTAAGGAGAAGCAATGCTTATGCTATTAAATTTTATTGATACTTTTAATTATTGCTCAATCTCTCAATACTAATTTCTCTGATCGAGACAGTGATTTAATAACTAACGGCTGATAAAGTATTTCCTCTGTAAGAGACTACCTGACGGTTGAATGCTTATAAGTTATCAACATAGTAGTTACAGAAAAAAGACTATAGACAATAGACAATTATTTTATTCTGAACTTCTGACTCCTTAATTTTATCAAGATATTGACTCTTGCCATAAATCCTGAATTTTTATATATTTTTATCGTACCACATATATAGATACTTAGGCACAATAGATAGTTATTTACAAAACATGAGTAAATGTATTGAGTTTAGTTGCATTTTTTTTTGCTTTTGTTTCAATTTTTTAACTAAATAGAGCTTGGAATCAAGTCTTATACTACTAAATCTGGTTTATAGGGTATCTTTTTATCCAGATGAAGAAATAGGGTGTAAGATGCCTAGGGAGAGAACTTCACCTTAAATTATAGTATCAAATATCTTGAGAAACCGGATTTGGTATCAACTGTTGCCTCTTACCTATCCTCACCACGAAACTTTTTAGGGTTCGCTAAAAAGTTTTGCTGAAAGCAGAAAAAATAGACTGATTTAGTGTATAATATCTTCTAATTTCATTATGGTTCTTTTCTTACTCGACATGAATGGGCAGCTTTGCTTTAGTCTTCTTTTCCAAAGCAAAGCTGCAATAGATAAAGATATTTTTTAGGATTTAATTCCCTGCTGCGGTTATGGAATAGATGACTGTAAGAAATAAGTATTTTAAGTCCTTTCTCAAAAGTTACCAGTTGGAGAAAAATATTCACTACCTTTCTCGCAAATTAGTATTATTTAGTGGATTAGTTAACTTTAAATTGCCTACTGTACTAACTCACCACAATCTATATAATATTATCGCTGTGCAAAGTTATAGTTGATTTTATGGTAGCTGCTGTTGTTAGTACAAAAATTACAAATAGTCAGGAAACTTTAATAATTCAAAGACCAAAATCAGGTCTATGTCTCAAAGGTAATATTTCAATTCCTGGAGATAAATCAATTTCTCATCGCGCTCTGATGCTAGGAGCGATCGCTCAAGGCCAAACTAATATTCAAGGTTTACTCCTAGGAGAAGATCCTCGCAGCACTGCTAGATGTTTTTCACTTCTTGGGGCAAATATTTCCCAGCTCAATGCAGAGTTAGTAGAAGTTTATGGTGTGGGGGTAGGTAATCTCACAGAAGCATCTCGTGTTTTGGACTGTGGTAATTCTGGCACTACAATGCGACTAATGTTAGGTATTTTGGCATCTCATCCTGAACATTTCTTTACTGTTACAGGGGATAGCTCCTTAGTGCAACGTCCAATGTCCCGTGTTATTCAGCCACTCACACAAATGGGGGGTCAAATTTGGGGTAGAAAAGGGAACAGCTTGGCACCTCTAGCAATTCAGGGACAAAAGTTACGACCAATACATTATCACTCTCCCATTGCTTCAGCCCAGGTAAAATCTTGTATTTTGTTTGCTGGTTTAATGACGGAGGGGAAAACTACAGTAACTGAACCTGCTCTGTCACGAGACCATAGTGAAAGAATGTTAAAAGCTTTTGGAGCAGAAATTCAAGTTGACCCAGAAACAAATAGTGTAACGGTGACAGGTCCAGCTAAACTTAAAAGCCAAGATGTGGTTGTGCCTGGTGATATTAGCTCCGCAGCTTTTTGGTTAGTCGCAGCAGCTATTGTACCTGGGTCAGAATTAGTAATTGAAAATGTTGGTGTTAATCCTACCCGTACAGGTATCTTGGAAGTTATGGAAATGATGGAGGCTGATATTATACAGGAAAATCAGCGAATTGTTGCAGGAGAACCTGTAGCAGATTTACGGGTACGTTACAGTCCATTGAAACCTTGCGAAATTTCTGGTTCTATTATTCCCAGATTAATTGATGAAATTCCGATTTTGGCCGTAGCTGCTATGTTTGCTGAAGGGACGACTGTGATTAGGGATGCTGCTGAGTTGCGGGTCAAAGAAAGCGATCGCCTGGCAGTTATGGCCACCCAGCTCCAAAAACTGGGGGCCAAAGTTACTGAGCTACCTGATGGTTTGGAAATTACTGGTGGTGTTTCTATAACTGGTACAGATGTTGAAAGTGATGGGGATCATCGAATAGCTATGAGTTTGGCGATCGCTGCATTGAATGCTACTGGCATTACTAACATTCATCAGGCTGAAGCTGCCAGTATTTCTTACCCAAACTTTGCCAAGACTCTACAACAAATCTGTACTTAATTGACATCCTCCCGACGTTGCGCTTGTGCGACAATGTGAAATTCCGAAACCTCACCATAGCGCAGTTTCTCCTCAGGAGGCTTTGGGTTTCTGTTGCCTCTTGCAGAAGAGCTGCACTTTTCATGTTGCACAGCGAAACATAGTACCTACCGTTGAAGGCCAAACCTCTTTTCGGTCTTAAGGTTGCTCCACAGTACGTTGCTAATCCCAAGGATCCCCTAGAAACTGCTAGTCGAGTAGCCTGATTGTATGTATAATAGCGCAAAACTCGTAAAAACCGATTGGGTTGATTAGTTTTCCTATGGGACGCTCCCTTGCAGGAGAGCGCGGGTCTTCAACCAAGGTTGAGATAATACCACTGCAATATTGCCCAAATTTAGGTGGAAAAGGGATTTATGGAGAAAAGTTTGTGCATGATCGGCCAATAATCAGGGTCAGAAACCCGGTTTCTTGCTTGAGGTGTGTAAGTCCCAACCACTTTAATATTACCCAAATTTTAGGCATTGGTTAATTTCTGATAATTAACCAATGCCTATGTGTTGAACCCCGCTCAACTGTGCCTAACTATCAGATGGCTTATCACCTAGTAGTTGATCTTTCCAAGCTTGAATTTCTGCTGATAACTCCTGGCGATTAGAGGCACGAAGAAGATAGCGATATACAAACCAGCCTGAATAAATAATACCAATTAACTCAAAAGTTGGAGCTAGTAATGGAATATCATTTAATGATTCGACTACTGCCAACATTACCTTCAGGGTAATAATGACTGCCAAAATTAGACCCAGAGTAACGATTGGCTTTTGATATTGTCCAAAAAAGCCAGTAATAATTGCTGGTAGTTCTGATAATATTTCCAAGACTTGGTTCTTAATATCTTGAAACTGATCGGATGTTTCTTCTGAATTTGGCACTTTAGCTAAAGAACCAGCTTCTGTAGGGTTTACTCCTACTTGCTGTTTAGTATCTTGCTTCTCTTCCATGATAATGCTCCTTTACTTAACTTAATAAATTAGTTATGACAAAGATTGAAGTTGTCTAGGTCAATAGTCCAGAATTTTACAGGACATACCCACTTTACTACTCAAGTTATCTTCAAACATAAGCCTAAGCCAGGGAAACCTGACATTGCAAGAATGATGATAATATATAGATTTGGCATATATAGTTCTTAATAACTAATTTCCACAAATCTTAAATAATCGCTTCAACTTGAATACTTACAATTTAGTTAAATAAAAAATAATTATCAATATTTTCTTGAATCTTTGTGGTAGGATATAATACCTATTTTGAGGGCACGATCTGAAGTAATACTGATTTGATAAATGTTTGCTACAAATAGCTAAGGGATTTTTATAGTCAAAGGGACATCTCCTGTAAAGTCTTTTTATCCCCCTTATTATTCGTAACATTCTTTTTTCATGCTTGATATAACTACTAAAAAAAGCAGATGAATGTAACAGTTAGATGCACCTAGATTCACCAGCTATCAAGTCGAGGAGTTGAAATTAAAAAATGTTGAATTAACTAACTTTCTATAACTAATCTAAGGTTTGATTTAGAACAGAGAAACATGACTCTCAACACTAAAGCCAGATTGATTCTCCAGAATGGCGATCACAGAGTTATTAACCAACAATTCATTAGTTGAGTTATCAAAACTGACTGCACCGAGACCGCTAATACCATAATGACTTTTATCGATCCGAATCAAATCCCCTTCAGAATCACTAAAGTCGAGAATTGTGTCAATTCCAGAAGTGCGTGCAGCGTGACGGAAAATAAACTTATCACTACCAGCACCACCAATCAAGGTGTCATTGTCTTTATAGCCTTGGAGATCATCGTTACCGTCTCCTCCTATCAGGACGTCCTGACCTTTCTTACCGTGGAGCGTATCATTGCCTCCACCGCCATAGACATAATCATTACCATGACCAGCATCAATATCGTTATTGCAATCATTTCCGATGAGAATATCTTTAGATCCTGTACCCTGAAGTTCTTCTGTTCCAATAAACTCAATCTTTTTTAAGACATCTCCAACTTCAGAACTAGCAATATGCTCCAGGATAATGTCCTGATCGGATGCGGATACAGAAATAGTCAGAGTATCATTAGAGTGACTAACATCAAAACGTACCTGATTATTAGAGGCATCATAATAGTCTTGAATATCAATCTGAATCTTATCTTCAGCAGGATTGAAATCTGTGATTGTATTGTCTCCACTAGAGAGGATAAAAGTATCATCACCACTATTGCCAGTCAGAATATCGTTCCCTTGTGCAGAAGCTAAAACGTTATCGTTATCGTCTCCTGTGATAGTATCATTATGCTTACTACCGAAAATATTCTCAATGCTGTTTAACGTGTCTTTTGTACCAAAGCCATCATCATTGTTCTCCCCATTCTCTAAGTTAATATTGATACCTGATGTAGAGTCCGTATAGTTCGCTGTATCAGAACCATCACCACCATAAATACGGTCGTTACCTTGTCCCCCCAAAAACTGATCGTCGCCCTCAAATCCATACATCACATCATTACCAGCTGTATTTGCTAATGCTGACTCTTCATAGCCATAGAGAACATCACCAAATTGGGTTCCATAGGAATAGTCAGCATTATTGCTACCCTTGATATCAAGTCCGGAATAGGCTCCCAGAACTAGAAATTTGTTTGTTCCTAGGTTTTCGATATCTGATTGTTCAATATCCAGTAGTGTATTACTTTTGTAATCTTTGGCATCACTAGAATCAAGAATTAATGCGTTGCGTTCAAGAATATCAAACCAGCTTGACTGAAGTTTGCCGTTTGAGTAACCTTCAAGATTATTAAAGTCATTAGATAGTTGAACAGTTGCAATCACATCAGTTTTGTCTGTATCCTGAAAAACCTTGAATAGATTTGTACCACTGCTATTTTCATCAATGTAGATATCACCATCCGATGGTAGAGGAATAAATATGACATCCTCGTTAGGGTTGAAGTCTGTAATAGTGGCAGAACCAGTTTCAGGAGCATTTGCGCCTTTTTCAACTGCGGCTGTAACGTTATTTGAGGTGGTTTTGGCTACATCAAACAGCATTGGTACGATTTCTTTTGTCTTTTTCAGAGGCGTCAAGAATGGAATAGCTGTGAATAAGAAGTCACTAATAGAGTTGTTGGGAAATAACTTAGGTTAGAAAAAAACTCAAACGAAAACTTGAT
>NZ_JBNHEP010000096.1:0-7889 GCF_050015995.1 Dapis brunnea BLCC-M229
GATAATGGATAATGGATAATGGATAATGGATAATGGATAATGGATAATGGATAATGGATAATTACTTCTGGTTAAAACTTTAACGGAATTGAATATAAGGAAATATTATTTCTTTTCGATTGGATATGGCATTTAGCGCTCCGCACAACCCGCGTTAATGCAGGAGCGACATGAAAAGCGGAGGGATCTGCATTCTTCGGGAAACCTCGCCATTCCTAGACCGCTTTTTCCCCTTGAAAGGGGAGGCTTTTAACCAAGGTATTTAATTAATCATTATTAATTATTCGTTAAAAAATGGTAGATAAAGTCAGATAAATTGTTGAATTCCTGTTTCTTATACCCTGTTCCTTGTTGCCTCTCAACAATCATTTTCTATTTAATTTTACCGAATAATTAAGGTTTAAAGCCTATCCTTTAAAGGAGAAAGGAGAAACAAGAAAAAATTTTCATGATTAGTCAATCCTCTTCTTTTCAAGGAGAGGTAATTGTTAATAATTAATAATTAATTATTAATTATTAATTATTAATTGTTGAACTACCTACTTAGCAAGATTTTTTCAAACTAATATTATACAAATAAATTTTCTTCTGGATATTCAACTGCACTAGGCTTTTGTTCAGCAAAAACAGTTGAAACCAACAATAATACACCTACTCTACCTATATACATTGTTGCAATTAAAACTAATTGTCCGGGAATTGTAAAATTAGAGGTAACACCTGTAGATAAACCCACCGTAGCAAAAGCAGATACAACCTCAAAGAAAATTTGAGTTAATTCTAATTGTTGGTCAGTAAATACAATTACAGTAGTAGCAACAGCCACCAATAGAGTTGATGCAAAGACTATACCAATAGCTTTAATAATAACTATCATCGGAATTTTGCGTTGATAACATAATACTTCATCTCTACCTTCTAGAGCTGCTTTTGTACTATTAAATAATATTCTAAAAGTTGTAGTTTTAATCCCTCCTCCAGTGCTACCCGGACTAGCGCCAATAAACATTAAAGCAAGGGTGATAAATACACCAGCATCAGTCAAATTGCCAATATCAATAGTGTTAAAACCAGCAGTTCTAGTAGTAACAGATTGAAACCAAGCAGCAATTAATTTTTCCCCTAGGTCTAAATTTTCTAGAGTATTAGGATTATTAAATTCGGCAATAAAAAAAGCAATCAAACCAACTATTAATAGAAAAATAGTAGTATTAGTAACTACTTTAAAATGTAGAGAAAAAGTGTGACAGACTTGTTTTCCTTGCCAACGTTTTTTCAGCCATAAAAACATTTCCATAATAACTTGATATCCCAATCCACCAAATATAATCAAACCAGTAATTACAAAATTTAGCAACGGAGAATTGACATATTGAACAAACCCATCTGAATACAAACTAAAACCAGCATTATTAAAAGCATTAACACTATGAAAAATAGAATGCCAAAAACCTTCTTGAAAGCCATAAATTGGCACAAAAACTAACAATAGTAACAAAATACCGGTCAACTCAAACACAATTGTTGTCCCTAAAATTGACTTAATTAAACCCTCCACACCTGCTAATCCCACCTGTTCCAAAGATTGCTGAAGAGCGACTTTTTGTTTCAGACTAAATTTACGGCCTAGCAACAACAAAAGAATAGTTGTAGCAGTCATATAACCAAAAGCTCCAATTTGAACCAATAATAACAGGAAAAACTGCCCCCAAAATGAATAATATTCTCCCACATTCACGACTGAAAGTCCAGTCACACAAACAGCAGAAGTTGCTGTGAATAAAGCAGTTACAGGATGACTCCAATTCCCATTACTCATCGAGATAGGTAGCATTAGTAATATAGTTCCAATAGTAATAACAACAATAAAACCTTGGCAAATCGTCCGAGCTACAGTCATTGCAATTTTTTAGTATGTATGTTTATATTTTTAGTTAGTTGTTTAAGGAAAAATAACTAATACCAATTGAGACTCGAAAATTACACAAATAATTATCTAAAATTAGAATTCATTACACTTTCAGCTCAAACAAAATAACTTTGAATTTTTGAGATTTGTACTCAAAGATATAATAAGTCTAATAAAATCAACATGACTTATGCAGGCGAAGCCAGAAATCCTGTTTTTTCGTAGATGTCTATTGTTCAAATGTTCAAACCAAGAATTTCTCGTATAATTTGGGTTTCTTTGCGTAATACCATTTCTGTATCAAGCTACAATTAAATACCTCGCTCTTAAGGGTAAGATTTAAATAAACAGGAGCGACCTGCGCCAGCACAATAAGATTTGATAGACAATTATTAAGGAAATTGTTACAAAGAAATGGTATAAGTCCAACTCATAAATTTAGAACCTTAATTAATCTATAATTATGACCATGAAATTAAGTTATCAAGCCTCTGACTTAAGCCGGAGGTACTGATAACTGATAACTGATAACTGAAATGACCTCAACTCTAATCGAACAAATTCAACAATTCTATGATGCTTCCTCCAGTCTGTGGGAAGAAGCATGGGGCGAACATATGCACCACGGCTACTATGGACCAGATGGTAAACAGAAAAAAAACAGGCGACAAGCTCAAATAGATATGATTGAGGAACTACTTCACTGGGGAGCAGCAAATGAATCATCAAGTTTGTGGCCTCCTACCTCGATCCTTGATGTAGGTTGTGGCATTGGTGGTAGTACACTGTACTTAGCCGAAAAGTTTAATGCTACTGCTACGGGTATCACCCTTTCTCCTGTGCAGGCCAAAAGAGCTAAGGAACGGTCTGAGTCGGCGAACTTAAGTCAACAGACTAATTTCATAGTGGCTGATGCCTTAGATATGCCCTTTGCTGATGAATCTTATGACTTGGTTTGGTCTCTCGAAAGTGGAGAACATATGCCTAATAAACAGAAATTTTTGCAAGAATGCCATCGAGTGCTAAAGCCTGGTGGTACAATAATTATGGCTACTTGGTGTCATCGTTCAGTAGATAGCTCTGATGGAGAACTGACTGATGATGAACGGAGGCACTTAGCTGATATTTATCGGGTTTATGCTTTGCCTTATGTTATTTCTTTGCCCGAGTATGAAGCGATCGCCCAAAATATAGGTTTTCAAGATATCTGTACTGCTGACTGGTCAACTGCTGCTGCTCCTTTCTGGGATGTAGTGATTGAATCAGCTTTTGACCCTAAAGTTCTTGTGAGTTTGCTCTTCAGTGGTTGGACAACAATTGAAGCTGCTCTTTCCCTAGGTTTAATGAGCCGTGGATATGAACGAGGGTTAATTAAATTTGGTCTGTTGTGCGGGAATAAATAGGGTTTGCTGAAAAAAGCAGAGTGTGGGGAGTGTGGGGAGAGGGGGGGAGTAGTGGAAATAATTATACCTGTATCTTTCTGTGCTTGTCTGCTCAAAGTCCTAAATTTTTGGTCACTCAAGCTGAAAAATTTGCACTTTTTTTCGCTATACAAAGGCACTTACCTTTATATGTCAGTGCTTTTATATTTAATCAGCAAACCCTAAATAATTAACTATCAGAAATTTATTTTCACTTAGTAGAAATTAATACAAATTTTCCTAAATTTTAACTATAGGATATTGTATAAATGTTAAATTCTGTAGCAATTTGCTTATTTATACTATAATCTTAGCTTAAAATATAGACACCAGAATGGGATATCCCTGGAGGTGTAATTATGTTAGTTATTTTAATGGAAAATCAGCTTGTTGAGCCTCAACGAGTTTGTCAAGGTTGTTTATTAGCTAATCAAAGTGGTCAACCCCGTTGGAAAGGTGGTCAACTACGTTGTGGTCATCCAGTTCCTAAATTAGCAGATACTCAACCAGATCAGTATGAGTGTGAAATGGGTTTTCGTATTGCCAGTATAGAATAATTAGTTTTGATTTGATTAATTAAAATTTGGAGTTTTTTCAGAGTGGCAAATATCATTCTCATAGCTCGGCACTTATCTAAATTACTAATAATTTAGGTCTAAAGCCTTATGCTTTTAAGCAAACTTTTGCTATTCAATAGAAAGTCCCAACAAAAAGACCAAACCTTTGAGTTAGAATCCCCATTAGGGGAATATAAATAAAGATTTTAAGGCTAATTAGTGAGCTAATGTCTGCCAGTTGCTAATACTGGGAGAAACCAAGCTAGGAAAATTAACAAAGTACCACTATTCAATCAAAAGATTAAAGATTATTGATCGATAGTATGGTTGGGAATCCTAAAATTGAGGCTAACCACCTGAACGACTTAGGAAAGCTCTGTCTCTGGCCAACTGTTGCTAGAGCAGAGGTAGTTAAGCACTCTGAAAGAATCAGTAATCTCTATACTAGATACTAAAGTCTCGGAGAATCCATTGACTTGAGGGATTCTAATATGTTAATGCGCTATCCTGAATTTATATGTGTTTATATCTGACTAAATTCAGGAGTATTTTACGATGACTTGGCGCGGTTCCACAACGGTTCAAGACCGAATTTTTGCTTGTTTACCCTACCTATTACCTTTACTAGATGGATTAGTATATGGAAGATACTTATTTCAACAGTTTCCTCCTCTACAACTAATTTTAATTCCTCTTGCACCTTTGTTACAGATTTACCGAGGTATACCTTTCCTTGGCTTAATAGTTTTCTTTGCTCTGTTTTTACTGGTAGTGAGAAATAATAATATATCTCATTTTATTCGTTTTAATACGATGCAGGCAATTTTGTTGGACATTGTTTTAATTTTGTGTGGTCTGATTCTATCAATACTAGGGGGGACTTTAGGAGGATTTATTCTGGAAACTCTTTCTAATATGATATTCCTGGGAATTTTAGCTTCATTTATTTATACAGTAGTTCAGTCAGCAATGGGGCGTTACGCAGAAATACCCACTATTTCTGATGCTGTTTATATGCAAGTCCGCTAAAGATTTTTGAGACTAGCACTAGGATGTTTAGCCAAAATTTTGTATGATAGAAGATCCTTGCTTCTTCTAATTCTAAGTTTTAGCAGAAGCCATGTAGTCCAAAAGGAGATTATTTCTATGAGACCATTCATTTACGAAACAATGTATATCCTGCGTCCCGATCTAACTGAAGAACAAGTAGAGCAGGCAATTACAAAATATAAGGATATGTTGCAGGAACAGGGAGCTTACGATCTAGAAATTCAACATCGTGGTAAACGTCGTTTAGCTTATGAGATAAACGATCATCGTGAAGGTACATATATTCAGATGAACTATCAAGGTCCCCCTACTCAAATAGCAGTGTTGGAAAGGGCAATGCGTTTAAGTGAAGAAGTTATTCGTTACTTAACAATTAAACAGGAAGTACCCAAAATTACCAAAACAGACGATCAAAATCCATCAGAACCAGTAGTAGCGTCAGTAGAATAGTAATATTTTAAAGGTTTAAGAGTTTTTGCTTAACTCAAAAATCTAGGGCAAACCCATATTATTTTGAAGTGCTGACTAGGCTTAAATGTGATGTTTTGAGTATGTATACTGATCGGATACTATTAAGCTTAATTCCAAAGACTTCCAGAATTTTAGATTTGTTTGCCCAGCTCAAAAATCAAAGTAACATTGGGAATTAGGGGAAAGTTCTCCCCACTTCCCATAATTTATAATTATATTAGGGACTTCCAAATAAAAAATTATCCCATTAGCTATGAAAATAACGGAGTAGGGAGTAGGGAGTAGGGAAGAAATTGAAAGAGTAAGGGAGTAGGGAGTAACCAGTCAGGAGATACTACAAAAATAGAGTACAAAAATTGGGATAATTTATTTTCTGCTATTCCCTTAGTAATTAGAAACTATAGAATTTAAAAATACTATCAAGGAACTACTGAATAATTAGGAGTAAAACTACAGTGAATCAGATGCAAAAGTTAAATTCGCAACAACTTCAAGTTGAAGTTTCTCGTCTTAACGAAGAATTACAAATGCGAGACCAATTAATTCAACAATTGTCTCAAGAACTTTTTCGCTTAGTTAAGGGAAATACAGGTATTGTACCAACATCTACTGTTCCTGAACGTTACCAGTCTCAAATGCAAAGTTTAAAGGAACAGCTAAACGAAGTTGAACAACAAGTGACTTTTTATCAAGAACAAATTTCTGAACGAGATGCAGAAATATATAATTTGCGTCATTCTGTCCAAGAATTAACAGACCGCTCCCAAATGTTAGAACAAGTAGTACAAGAACTACCAGAAGTCTATCGTCAAAAATTTTCCGAGCGACTTGCAGAAGTCCTCGACAAAGTTGAAATGTTGCAGAAGGAAAACCGTCAACTTCATGCAGAGCTACAAAGTGTTAGTTATCGTCTAGCAGTTAGAAACCGTCGAGCTAATGGTCTTGACTTACCTGCTTTTGGCTCTGGTCAATCTGCTTCTTCTGTGGAAATGCCCACATTTGGCAATGCTTGAATTTTAGCAAATATGCTTTGAGATTAATACCAATTTCTCTATCAGCATAAGTATAAACTTCAGCTTTGAAAATAGTATTTTGATAATTGTGAATTTTTAGGAAATACTTAATTAATTATAACCCAGAAAATCAGCTCAATTGCTATTAAAATTAGCATCTGAGCCGATTATCTAATAAATCATTAACTAAGCTGTTGCTAATTTTAAATCAGAGTCCGAAAAAATTTCATCAAGATTATTGAAAATTTGAAAAACTCTATCTAATTGAGTAATCTCAAAAGTCATTTTAACTGTAGGATTAAGGTTACAGATCGCTAAACGATAACCATGCTCACGAGCTGTTTTTAAACCAATAACTAATGCACTCAAACCAGAACTATCTATAAACTCTACATTTGCCATATCAATAATCCAAAGATTGCATTGTTTTCTTAGAAGAGATATAAATTGCTGCTTCATAGCATTTGCTCCGACCAAGTCTAAGCGGTGGTGCGGAATTAAAATAATATATTTTTTGATATCAACAGTTTTCATAGGTATCACCATTAATTAAAAAGAAGAAGTTTAGTTTTTTCAGTTGACTCTAAAAAAATGGGTGGCATGGAAAATTATTTCTATACCCTAATTATCAAACATCCAAAAATTTTGATTCTATTCCGGAAATTATACTAAATTTAGAGGAATAGATTTCCTAATATTTTGTGAAAATGAGAATTAAAACCATAAAATTTAAACTCGATAGAGTTTGGCATTTATTATATAAATGAAAATTTTTTATACTACACAATTAATGCTTATTGTCTAGTATAAAAACTTAAGGATGGAGTATTTCTTTCTTATATAATGTTTCTTAGGATAGTGAGAAACACTTGTAATCTTTTTTGTCTTTTACCTGTTACCTAATGACAGCTTGATAAATTTTTGCTATAAACTATAAATGAGTTGGATTTTTTAGCTAGAGTCACAAGTCAAGAGTCAGGAGTGAAAATAATATAGTTTAAATATCATTTATTAGCGTGAATATTCCCTTTTGATCAAATATCCATCTGACGCAAAATCTTTTAATTACCATTATTATTCGTCACATTCTTTTTTGAAATTGCTATCAAACCTAGAATTTTGTACCTAACCAGTATGGGAATTGCTATATAGAACCCATTTAGTATCTTTGCCAAGATTTTAGAGGTTTTCATCAAGCTAGACTACAGAAATAAAATCAGTATGCTTAATTTTTTATAAATTACAAACCGGATAGTTGTGGTCTATTTTTAATGAAAAACTCTATAAATTTTTTCGTAGAAATCAGGAGGTAATTAGAGGCAACACAGGAAAAAGCTTGAAAAATATTTCCCATCTCCCTTATCTGTTTCCCAATATTCAAGATGATTTAAGTAACAAAGAAGTTCCCTCAATCTTGACATACTCCCGACGCTCCCCTACGGGAGAGCGCGGGATTCTTCAGTCAGAA
>NZ_JBNHEP010000097.1:0-78544 GCF_050015995.1 Dapis brunnea BLCC-M229
CTTCAGGACCTACAGGACCAATGGGACCAGCGGGACCAGGACCCCCAGCCGGACCAGCAGGACCTACAGGACCAGTAGGACCCACAGGACCAGTAGGACCTACAGGACCAGAAGGACCGGGTATTATTGGAATTGGAACTTCAACAAATTGATTAGGAATAATTTCAGGCCCATCAACTAACTCAAAGCCTGGTACAGTTGTTGGTGGTCCAGGTATAAGAGTGTTAATAGGTGAAGGAACGACTAAATTTTGCTCTGGAATTGGAATTTGAGATGCTTCTATACTAAAACCAAGATCTAAACCAAGATCATCCATTTCTTTATCTCAAGAAAGTAATTTTTCCAAGATTATAAGTGAGAATTTCACTTTTGAGAATAAAAATTTTGTGATCTAGCTATCAAAATACTAGGCAAATCTAATGAGTTACAAAATGTTTAAGTGGCCAAATATTTTATATCTCTCAACCTAAATTTTTGGTGAAGCAAAACTTCTAAATCATTCCAATTTAACTGATATTGAAATAGATGCCATATCCAAAAACTCAAAAACTAATTCTGCTCTAAAACCCGCTTTCCATAGTATTTTCCTAAATTCCAACCTATTAGCTTTTATTCCAGCTTATAATTACTCTTAGTCCCAATAGTTTACTTACTATTCACATCAACCCCATCAAATACTATTAACTTTTCTTTATCTAAAAAAATGCAAAATACAAAATTTGAAAAATATGACAAAAAATAACGGTTGAAAAAATATTTAACTAGCAAACAAAATAAAAAATTAAGTATAGAGACGTTAAACTTTTTATAAAGTTCCCTAATGATCAAATAAAAACATTTAATTTAAAATTTTATTTTTAACTTGAAATCCTGAATTTACACTCAATCAAAATGACCCACTCAACAGACATTACTACCTTGGCACGTTGGTTATCCGCCGACTTCAGTAACCAACAACAAGCTTTTGACAACCCACCCCTTTTTGCTCATATTCGCGTCTGTATGCGTCCACTTCCATATCAACTACTCAATGGAATTAGTCTTTATCTAGAGCAAGCTTATGACATTACCCTCAACAAACCCTATCGAGTCCGAATCCTGAAATTAGTCCCTTCAGAAGACCATATTGATATTGAAAACTACGCTATCGATCAAGAAGAAGAATTTTATGGAGGTTCTCGCAACCTTCAATGCCTAGAAACTCTCAAAACAGAACAAATTAAAAAATTACCAGGCTGCACCTTTATTACAAAATGGACAGGTCATAGTTTTAGAGGAGAAGTAGAACCAGGAAAAGGTTGTACCGTAGTCCGTAAAGGGAAAACTACCTATCTAAAAAGTCACTTTGAGATAGATGAACAGAAATTTATTAGCCATGACACAGGATGTGACCCTGAAACAAATAAACAGGTATGGGGAGCGATCGCTGGACCTTTTGAATTTGTTCGTTGGACTAGCTTTGCTGATGAAGTTACGATTTGACATTTCCCTGTCATAGGTTGCTATATCTTGCCCAAAAGTTATCATACCAATTTCATAAAGTTTTTTGCTAGTTATATTTGGAGCCGATCGGTACAAATATCTTAATGATTTGGCATCAAAAGTTTGGTATAACTATATTTTTGTAAAAATGGTATAAAAATATTGTCTAGAGTTGAATAATTAGAGAGAATCAGAAAGCATACTATAAATTTACTGATTGAATCTGAAGGGAGATAATTTCGTAATTTGATTTTAAGACTCCTTGTTTGGCGACCTGACATGAAACCTTTAGCCTGAGGTTATTAAAGCAATAATATGCTGTTAGATCGCTTTCCTGCGGAATGCTGCGCAAACGTCTCAGTTCTAAGGTCGAACCTTCGGTACTCAAAAAACCTTTGATTTAATTCAGAGAGTGTCAAAAAGTTCTAATACCTGGTACATTAACCGAATATCAGTAAGCAAGATTCAAAGTAAATTTATGAAAGTCCTGGTAATTGGTGGCGATGGCTACTGCGGTTGGGCAACCGCTCTTTATCTTTCCAATCAAGGTTATGAAGTAGGTATCCTAGACAATATGGTTAGGCGACACTGGGATATGCAACTTCAAGTCGAAACTCTGACACCTATTGCCCCCATTCAACAACGCATCCAACGTTGGAAAGACCTCAGTGGCAAAAAAATTGACCTATACATAGGAGATATCACCAACTACGACTTCCTGAGTAAAACACTACGTCAGTTTGAACCAGAATCTATAGTCCACTTTGGCGAGCAGCGTTCGGCTCCATTTTCTATGATTGACCGGGAACACGCTGTTATGACTCAGGTTAATAATGTAGTTGGTACTCTCAATATTCTCTATGCAATGAAAGAGGATTTTCCAGACTCCCACTTGGTTAAACTGGGAACTATGGGAGAATATGGTACCCCTAATATAGATATTGAAGAGGGTTACATCACAATTGAACATAATGGGCGTAAAGATACTCTGCCCTATCCTAAACAACCAGGGTCTTTCTATCATCTCAGTAAAGTTCACGACAGCCACAACATTCATTTTGCCTGTAAAATTTGGGGTCTCCGTGCTACAGACCTCAATCAAGGAGTTGTATATGGTGTTGCTCTAACTGGTCTCTTAGATGAAGAGATAATCAAAGATGAACTTTTGATTAACCGTCTCGACTATGATGGAGTTTTTGGTACAGCTCTCAATAGATTTTGTATTCAAGCAGCTATTGGCCATCCACTTACCGTTTATGGTACAGGTGGACAAACTCGTGGCTTCTTAGATATTAGAGATACAGTCCGTTGCATGGAAATAGCGATCGCTAACCCCGCAGAAGCAGGTAAATTCCGAGTTTTTAACCAATTTACGGAAATGTTTAGTGTGGCTGACTTGGCAATGAAAGTCCAAAAAGCCGGTGAATCTATAGGATTAGATGTAAAGATTAGTCACTTGGATAATCCTAGAGTAGAATTAGAGGAACATTATTTCAATGCCAAAAATACGAATTTGCTGGACCTGGGTTTAGATCCTCATTATCTGTCTGATTCTCTCTTAGATTCTCTACTCAACTATGCTATTCAATACAAGCAACGTGTTGATAAAGATCATATTCTACCGAAGGTATCTTGGCATCGAGAAAAAACTTAACAATTAGATTCTGTAAAAAATACATTAATATCCAAAACTCAGGAAAAAAATAAACAATCAGATTCTCTAAAAAGTACATTAGTATCTTAAACTGAATAAAAACTCTATCTTTAACTAGCTATCAGCTTTTAGCATTCAGCTAGCCTCCTGGGTCGGAACTGCCTCTTGCAGAGGAGCTGCCTCTTGCCTCCTCCGGAGAAGCTGCGCTAACAGATGAGCTTCACTAACGCTTTTCATGTCGCGAAGCGAAACGTTAACAACTTTGATCGGCTCAGTTTAAAATCCTCTGCTTCTATAAGCAGGATGGTTTGGGAGGGGTTTAAATTCCCTTAGTTCACGTAAAAAAAATAATCCGACTGATTGCTGAGTGCTGACCGCTTCTTTAATAGATTTATATTCAGTAAATGTAGTAATTTTACTTGTGGTTGGGATTATATATAATGAATTTGATCCTAATTTTAACCTGAGTTTTATCTACATATTCAAGCAAGAGGTAATAGATTTACTTATTACCTCTTGTAATCTTGATAAATTTAATTTAGGTAAATTAAAATATTTTGCTAATATTTGTAGATATTAAAGATGGGGTAATTTAAAATAATTTATATCGCCATATAAAGTGACAAAACTCATGCCTAAAGGTTGACCTAAAAACTAAGTTATTTTTATTGTTTTTTTCTTCAGAATCATTGAGAGATAGTAAAAAAAATTAAGATATAAAATTACTCAAGACTACTACTTAGTTAATATGCAGTTAGTCACAGAAAACTACTTAACTCAAGTTAATAATTGGCCAGAACGAGGCAAACAAA
Organism: Dapis brunnea BLCC-M229; assembly: GCF_050015995.1. Taxonomy (NCBI): domain Bacteria; kingdom Bacillati; phylum Cyanobacteriota; class Cyanophyceae; order Oscillatoriales; family Microcoleaceae; genus Dapis; species Dapis brunnea. The sequence continues at coordinate 3,949 of NZ_JBNHEP010000097.1, forward strand.
TATTAGCGCAATTTAATGAAAACTCTATAGTTGTCTATCAAGCATATAGACCAGAAATAAGTGATTTTGCAGCATCAAAAGGTTATTTTGGTGGTGAGTTTAGCTTGAGTAGAATGAGTTGGATTAAACCTAACTTTTTGTGAATGATGTATCGTTCTGGATGGGGAACAAAAACAGGGCAAGAAGTCATTCTCTCTGTAACTATCAAACGCATAGCATTTGATGAAATTTTAGCAAAAGCAGTACATTAAAAATTTATCCCAGCTATATATAACACTATAGAAGAATGGAAAAAAGCTGTACAGCGATCGCCTGTAAGATTGCAATGGGACCCAGACCATAATCCTATGGGTCAAAAACTGGTAAAGACGAGCAATTCAACTAGGACTGCGTGATGAAATTTTACAAAATTATAGCCGAGATTGGATTATAAAGATAGAAAATATTACAGAATTTGTACAACAGCAGCGCAGTAATAGAGAATCAAATAAATGGATTAACTTAATTACACCGACAGAAAATGTTTATCCAGTAGATAATTCTGAGATAATACACAAACTAAGATTATCAATTCCCGATATGAAGTCTGCTTAAATAGTTGGCATGACAACGGTCAGGAAGCAATCTCTAAAAGCCTAAGAGTACTTCCTTGCACTCCATTCCAAGTCCCTGTAGAGTTGACAATAATTAATATCCAGAATTGATATGACTCAAATAAATAGGTAATAACTAAACCTGTTACAACGCCCAAAAAAAGCAATATTCTGACTAATATTTTCCAAGCTAATATACTTATGAGGATCGCCCTTTTTACCGAAACTTTTCTACCAAAAATAGATGGTATAGTTACCCGTCTGTGTCACACGGTTGAATATCTACAACGTGCTGGCGACCAAGTGCTAATATTTTCTCCAGCAGGAGGACTTACAGAATATAAAGGAGCAAAAATTTGTGGCATTGAGGGTTTTCCCCTACCCCTATACCCAGAATTAAAATTAGCAATACCAACTCCTACGATCAGAGAAGAGCTAGACAAATTTAAGCCAGATATAATTCATGTGGCAAACCCTGCGGTATTAGGTTTAGGTGGCCTTTACTATGCGAAAAAACTGAATATTCCACTCGTGGCATCTTATCATACCCACCTGCCTCAATACCTACATCACTATGGTTTAGGAATGCTCGAAGGCTTACTTTGGGAATTACTTAAATCAGGTCATAACCAAGCCGACCTAAATCTTTGTACCTCTACAGCAATGGTAGAAGAACTAAGCAACCATGGCATTGAACGAGTGGACTTATGGCAGCGGGGAGTAGATACAGAATTATTTCAGCCCCACCATGCAAGTCTGGAAATGCGCGATCGCCTCAGTCGAGGAAATCCCAACAATACAATACTACTATATGTTGGGCGTTTAGGTGCAGAAAAAGAAATTGAGCGTATTAAACCAATTCTAGAGGCCATCCCCAACGCTTGCCTAGCTCTTGTAGGTGATGGCCCGAACAGACAAACCCTAGAACAACATTTTGCCAACACTCCTACTAATTTTGTGGGCTATTTGCGTGGTCAAGAATTAGCCTCTGCTTATGCTTCTGCCGATGCCTTTATCTTTCCTTCTCGTACCGAAACTTTAGGATTGGTACTTTTAGAAGCGATGGCCGCTGGGACTCCAGTAGTAGCGGCCAATTCAGGAGGCATTCCTGATATTGTTACAGATGGAATAAATGGTTATCTATTCGATCCGGCTGATGAAAAAGGAGCCATTACAGCTACTCAAAACCTTTTAGCCGGCTCAGAAGAACGAGAAACGCTACGGAAAAATGCCAGAGCTGAAGCGGAACGTTGGGGATGGTCAGCAGCGACTCAACAGTTAAGAAACTATTATCAAAAAATTATCTCTGCCTATTCTATGCTATCAGCAGCTTAAAAATATCAAAAAAAAAAGGGTTTAAGCCCTTTTTTTTGGTAAACTAATCTTGCCACTTTGGAAAATTTAAGCAAAGCAAAATAAACTTAAGTTGGAGCCATTTAACTTTAAGAAAAAGAAGTCCAAATGACATTCTCTAACACTGCTGGCAGTATTCTCGCAACATTGACTCAAGTTGAGCGTATGGGTCTACTGGCAACTCGTGTCAAAGATTTGCCAGTAGGAGAGTTTGTTTGTCTTCTGGACTTTATTACTGCAGAGTTTCATCAATATCTATGGGCCATCGACTTAATTAATAACGAAGGTATCGAAACTTTATTAGAACAACTTTTAGATGCTTTTACCTTAAAAATTGGTCAAGTCCTGAAAGCAGATCAAACAACTATTTTTCTGGTTAACCAAGAAAAAAAACAACTTTGGTACAAGACAGTTGTAGAAAATACAGCTAAATCTCAAGAGTACCACTTACCAATTAATGTAGGTATTTTAGGTCATGTGGCTACGACAGGAGAAGCACTCAATATTGCCGATGCCAAGAGTCACCCACTCTTTAACCAAGAGGTAGACCAACCCCAAGGCTATGATACTCGCACCATCCTATGTATGCCAATTTTTAGTACCACTAACTCTCATCTACCAGTAGCAGTGGTACGACTACTGAATAAAGAAAATGATGTCCCCTTTGATAGAGAAGATGAGCAACTATTCCGCTCTTTCGCTGACTCAATGGGGATTATTCTTGAAAGTTGTCAATCTTTTTATGCTGCGGCTCGGAATCAGCGAGGGGTATCAGCACTACTAAAAGCTACCACAACTTTAGGTCAAAGTCTAGACCTGGAAAAAACTTTAAGAGCTGTAATGGATCAAGCTCGTAACCTGATGCAAGCAGACCGTAGCACATTGTTTTTACTTAGTAAAGAAACAAATGAACTTTGGACTAAGGTAGCAACAGCAGATAGAAAAAAAATGATGGAAATTAGAATACCAGCAAATCGTGGTATTGCTGGTTATGTTGCTTCTACTGGACAAACTCTGAATATTCCTGATGCTTATATAGATCCTCGTTTTGACCCTAGTACAGACCAAAAAACAGGTTATAAAACAAGAAATATTCTTTGTATGCCTATATACAATGCTAAAGGTGAATTAATTGGAGTAACTCAGTTAATTAATAAAAATCAAGGTAGTTTTACTGCTTCAGATGAACAATTTTTATTAGCTTTTAATGCTCAAGCAGGTATTGCTCTCCAAAATTCTCAATTGTTTGAAAATGTTTTAGTAGAAAAACAATATCAGAAAGATATCCTACAAAGTTTGTCTGATGTTGTAATTTCTACAGATATGCAAGGCAGAATTGTGACTATTAATGAAGCAGCTTTAGAAATGTTGGGTTGCCCTATTAAACATGAAGTAAAAGGTAAAACAAGTGGGCAAATTTGGGAAGAAAAATTGGTTGGTAGATATCTATGGGAAGTTATACCAATTGAAAACTTGAAGTTCCGTTTAGAAGACAGTCTGAATAATGGTACTAGACAATATGTTCCAGAACAAAACTTACGAGTAGGTTCATTTATCAACAAAGATCTGGAAGAGGAAGAAGAACTAATTAACATCCTAGCAGTTCCTGACCCAAAAAATCCCAATATTTATTTTGCTTGGGGAGAAAACGTATCAACAAATATCCAGGAAAATCCGATTCAAAATAATCATAAAAATATTAGCAAATCAATAGATTTATCAGAAATAGATCGAGTCTTGGAACGGAGTGTTAATTTAACAGTTAATCCCTTGACAAATCCTGAAGGTGGCGTGCGTGGTGGGTTGGTAGTTTTAGAAGATATTAGTCAAGAAAAACGCATGAAAAATGCTATGTATCGCTACATGACACCAGGGGTAGCAGAACAAGTAATGGCTTTAGGTGAAGATGCTTTACTAGAAGGAGAACGTAAAGAAGTAACTATTTTATTTTCTGATATTCGAGGTTATACAACTATTACAGAAAATCTAGAAGCGTCTGAAGTAGTTAAACTTTTGAATCAATATTTTGAGACAATGGTAGAGGCAGTATTTGACCATGAAGGTACTCTAGATAAATTTATTGGGGATGCTTTAATGGCAGTTTTTGGGGCACCATTAGCTTTAGAAAATCATGCTTTGATGGCTGTGAAAACTGCTTTGGATATGCGTCACCGTCTCCGGGAATTTAATTTATCTCGTCCTGATGAAACACAATTTAAAATTGGTATTGGTATTAGTTCAGGAGAAGTGGTTTCTGGTAATATTGGTTCCCAAAAAAGAATGGATTATACAGTAATTGGTGATGGTGTAAATTTGAGTTCCCGTTTAGAAGCAATTACTAAACAATATGGCTGTGATATTATTTTGAGTGAGTTTACTTATGAACTTTGTAGAGATCAGATTTTGGTCAGAGAGTTAGATAAAGTTAAAGTTAAAGGTAAACAAAAAGCTGTGAGTATTTATGAATTAATTAGTGCAATTTCTCAACCTATTGACTTGGAAACAGAAGAGTTCTTAGAACTTTATATTAAAGCTAGACAAGCTTATACAGAAAAGAAATTTGCTGAGGCAATTAATTATTTTGAGACAGCACAAAAAATTAGACCTGAAGATGAAGCAGTTGCGATACATATTGAGCGATCGCTTGACTATATAAAAACTCCTCCACCCAATGATTGGGATGGCAGTTATACTATGACAACTAAATAATTAATAATGGATAATTAATAATGGATAATGGATAATGGATAATGGATAATTGATAATGAAAACTATCTATAATTATCACTGTTTTTCCAACTATTCCCTATTCCCTATTCCCTATTCCCTATTCCCTAGCGCGTAGCGCTATAACTGAATTACCTCAAATACAAAATATGAAACTAACAATATTGGCAATTATTATTATTTTATCCCAAGTTGGCTGGATAAATTCAGCAAAAGCAGCTAACCGAGCAGCCATCAGAAGACTATTAGAAACTAATGAATGTCCAGGATGTGACCTCCGTAGAGCCAACTTATCTAATGCTAACTTGATTGGAGCTGACCTAGCAGGAGCAAATCTCGAAGGAGCAAATTTGTCTGGTGCTAACCTGGCGGTAACTATTCTTTCTGATGCTAATCTATCTAATACTAACCTTTCTAGAGCAACAATGAATGATGCGGATCTTCGAGGTGCAGATTTAACAGATGCTTATTTAGGTCATGCCAATTTATCTAGAGCTTATCTAACAAAGGCAAATTTAGAAAATGCTAATCTATTTGAAGCAAATTTGATTGAATCTCTTGCTAGTGGAGCTAATTTATCTAATGCAAATTTACGTCAATCATATTGGTTTAGAGCTAACTTAGAAAATGCTGATTTGAGTGAATCCGATCTTTTTAATGCTAATATGCATCAAGCAAATTTGAAGGATGCAGATTTTTCTAATGCTAACCTGACTAAAGCTAAATTAATGGAAACAAATATCACTCTTGCTAATCTCAGTGGAGCTAATTTAGAAGGAGTTAACTTGCGTGGTACAAGTATAGGTCCAACTGTATGTTTAATCAATAATTTTATAGAATGTGCCGCGCCAAAAGTAATTCCTGAAATCCAATAAAAATTCTGGCGTTGCTCAAACGCGGGTATGATTTTCAATCTTTGGAGGTAGGGAGCAGGGAGTAGGGAGTAGTTTTAATCAATCTCAGTCAGGGATGACTTCTGAATTCTGACTTCTGAGCTGCGCGTAGCGCTGTATATGCTCAACTGAAAAAAGTAGAAATGATTTATATGATGTCCGGATCATAAGCGATAAAAAAGTTTTTTTTGTAGTAGGACTTGAGCAACATGAAATATCTATCTTTTTGCTCAAGCCCTACTACGAAGCTTTAATTATAACTATTTAACCGGACATGATATTACTTATAATTCCTACTTTTGATCGCCCTGATAATTTTTACTTTTTCTTTGAACCATGCGATAGTATCAAATTCAGATGATTAGTTATTGTAGTCATTGCAACTGGAACGGAGTCGAAGCAAGCAATATCATGGGTGGCGCGAGATTGCTTCTATTTTGTCGCTGGGGACGACTTTTCAACCTGATTCTATATCACCAACAAATATTTATGATCGGCTCCCAATTTAAGAGAATTTTCAAAGGTTACTAAAATAAAGTGATATAATACCATTTCTCAAAAAGAATGCTATACTTGATACTGCTATCACACATATATAAAAAAATTACTACTTATATATGCGATACTGCTGACGCAACGCTCCGCGAACGCCAAAACTATGCAGAGCATTATTGCCAACTTGTTTACCCAGCCGGAGCAGACCAATGAAAATTTTTAAGTATACCTACTTTTTTTAAAGCCTCAATGATGAACTGCCATCCTGTTAATGAAGCTACAAAATCCTGGTTAATATTTAGTAGAATTTTGTCAAGAAATTCTCTTAAGTCTGATAAATCTCTAAATATTATCCAATATGCGTTTTTGTTTGATGGCTAACCATAGCCACTAAGCTCGGATTAATTTCTCGACTATAACTTGGTTGAAATATGAGAATAATATTATCAGGAATTGTTAAGTTCAATGATTGATGACATCCGGCATTTCTCAAGCGAATTATATGTAAATCATCTGGGTAATTCTCTGAAAATATCTCCCAAAATTTTTCAAAGCATATTGTATCTAAATTACTAAACTCATAAAAAAAGCTTTCTCCTGAATTGAGATTATCACTGGCTATGAACAGGCAAAGACAGCTGGTGATAATGTGATGTATGGATTTGCAGGCAACGATGAGTTTTTTGGTGGAAATGGTCATGACCGTATTTATGGTGGTCCTGATGACGATACATCCCACTATAGCGACGATGACACTCCAAAAGGCATTATAGTTGACTTAAGCAATAGAGAACCAGTCTTTGATAAAGATAAGAAGATAATTGGTTACTCTGTTGAAATCGAAGACGACGGATTCGGTACCCAAGACACGTTATTCGATATTGAGAATATCGTTGGTAGTAAGCATGACGATCTGATTGTTGGAGACGATGAGGATAACGTTTTAGCTCCTTTACGAGGAAACGATACTTTAACTGGTAATGGTGGTAAGGATACTTTCATCCTCTCTCCATATGGTGGTACTACACCAACACTTCCAGCAGGTGATTTCGGAACAAAAACCATTACAGACTTCAATCCTGCTGAAGATAAGATTCAGATTGATGTGAAAGCATATTACGACTATTACAACCACGCAGACTTCAAGCCTACTTATAATGTAAGTAATAATACTCTCAATATTTCTGTTTATAGTCACCATCTTGCTACTCTAGAAAATATTACTCAAAATCAACTAGCAGATGTCTTACAACAAATTGAGTTTACTGGAGAAGATGAAAAGCTCATACAAACTTTTGATAATCTTATCCAAAAGACACAGATAAAGATAGTGTCAAAGATTTTAACAGGTACTGCTGGTGCTGATACCTTTGATTTAAATGAGCCATCGTTTTCTGGAAGTGCCTTAATTAAGGACTATACTGCTGCTCAAGGAGATGTGATTTATATCGATCCAAGTGCCTATGGTATTAGCGATATTGATGATGTTACCTTTAATTCCTCAACTAATGAATTGTCAGTCAAAGACGCTGTAATTGCCAATCTGGAAAATCAATCTGGCTTTAGTGTTGAGAGTAGTGTTGTTCTGACAAAGTCAAATTTCGTCGGTACTGACTCTAATGAAAATATCATAGGAGACGATGAAGCTAATATTTTAGTTGCTGGAAAAGGGAATTATAATCTAACTGGTAATGGTGGTCAAGATACTTTTGTCCTCTCTAGTGGAGAAAAGACAATCACAGATTTCAATCCTGACGAAGATCGGATTCAGATTGATATTAACGATTATTATAATGCCTCTAATAATCAGGCAAGTTTTGATGTTAGTCACTCTAATGATACTCTGACTATTTCTGTGTCCAATCAGAAAATTACCCTGAACAATATCTCTAGTTCTCAAGTGTCAGATGTGTTAAAAGAAATTGAGTTTATCGGAGAAGTCAACATGACCGGTAGAGACAATACTGTTGATATTCTCATTGGAGACGATAGCGGTAACTATATCTATGGTAATGGTGGTAATGATTATATGTATGGTGGTCTTCGTGGTGATGCTCTCCTAGGTTCACGCGGTAATGATGTGTTACTTGGAGGAGACGGTGATGACTATATAGCAGGCATGGAAGATAGTGACATTTTAGTTGGTGGTGCGGGTGCTGATAGCTTTGGTTTCCAGTACTATGATTCAGTGTCTGGTGTTGACAGGATTCTTGACTTTAATCCTTCGGAAGGAGATAGTATAGTCATTAGTAAGAGTCTATATGGTATTAGTAGTCTCAATGATTTGAAATTAACTTCAGCAGGTGAATTGATGAGGACTAATGATTCCAGAGTTATTGTCATTCTCGAAAATCAATCTGGCTTTGATATTAACAGTCACGTTTCTTTGTCCTAGTAGTCCTGTAGATGTAGTGATATTTAGAAGTAAAATCCTTTCACCGTAAGGGGTAAAAATGCAAAAATCACTACTTGTACACCACTACCGATTTCTTAATCCTCTTTATACCATTTTGGATGCTAGTAGATGTTTGTTAATTATGTGTAGATACCAAAGTCTAATTTAGAGTTAATGGTAAAATTAGCGATCAGTATAAATCAAGTCGAGGCAAATTAGGTAAGGAGAATGCGATCGCCTATTTTTTTTATAGACTTGTGAGACTCTGACTAATATCACTATGATTAGTTAGAGTAGAGCGATCGCTCACCCTATTACCTGACTTTTGCTTAGGAGCTTTTCTTGCGACGGCTAGCAACTAAACCTGTAGCAACTACACCGAGACCGAATAATGTTGCAGGTTCAGGAGTAGCAGCAGTAGGAACGTTATCCATATCAACGTTTGTTACTGAACCACTGAATCCTCCATTTGCTTCTACATTAACTTCACCTATTGCAATACTTGTTTGTGCAAAATTGAATTCAGTAGCATCTACACCAAAATAGTTACTAATTGCTGCATCCATGGTATCAACACCAAGACCAGTAAAAACTGCAGCACCAATGTTTGGCATGAACTCAGTAGCAGAGCCAACAATATTTTCACCAAAGTAACCTTCGAGAAAAGTACCACTAGCAATAACAGTATCTCCATCCTTAACGGTTCCTTCAATAGTAACTAAACCTCCAGCAGCAAATGTATAGGGATCTTCTGAGATATTTGCTCCTGTTTCAAAGTTCAATTTACAATCTTCACAAAAGAGATGAGAGCTAGAGTTCTCAGGAGTATCAACTCCGAATACTGTATCTAGCAACAGGTCTGTACCAAATAGAGCGCCACCCTCACCATCATAGGAAAGGATACCACCAGTCACATCAACATCATCAAATTGAATAATTTGAGCATTAGCAGCGCCAGTACCAGCAAATACAGCACCTAAAGCGAAAGGAATAGCAGCGATGGAAGCAACGATTTGGTTTTTCATTTTGAAGACTCCTTGTAATTAGTTATGTAGATTTTTACTCAGTAATTAAGAGGTTAATACTTAGTTTCTTTACCCATTATTCTAGGTAGAAGCTTTAAGTTCTTCTCCGTAGTTTTAGCGGTTTGTGAACCTCTCTTTCCCTCACAAATATAATCTAGCTAACCCCACTTAAGTATTGCAAGTCTTTTTCCAAGTCTTTACCGAATCTTCAAGAAAATCTGCTGGAATTTCACTCAATTCAATGCTGTTTCACCAGAGATATTTTTAGCATAAGCTGTAATTTTTTTTACATTCAACCGGGTATTTACTATTAAGCCCATTACTATCTCACACCTACGCTATATGTATGGAAAATGAAGAAAAAATGATTTATATAGATTTTCAAGCACAATTCTACCGATTGTACCGAAAAATCAAGTAATGTTACCCAGGGATTTATAATGAGTGAAAACAGAATTTTTTAGCTAAAATGAAGTTATTGGAAAATATGTACAAATTCATTTACAAATAGTCGGTAATCTGGTATATGCACAAAATCCACTCAGGTGTCACAATATATATATATAGAAATCCTTTTTGATTAACGAAGAGAAACTATCATGGCTAATACCAGTAATTTCCGTCAAGCAATGCGTGAAGCCCAAGGACAATCGTTAGTTGGCCCAAACGTGATTGCTAATGCTTTACCTTTTGTAGGGGGTGGCCTGGTCCTCACAGCAGTAGGTACATTTGGTGGCCTAGGAGTCCTAAACTCTAACCCGGCTATATTTATGACTACATTCTGGATAGCACTCATCGCAGAATTAGTCTTATTTTTTGTTGCCCGTGGAATTGCTGAAAAAGGCAATAACAACGTAGCTCTACCTTTATTGGCTACTTATAGCCTGCTATCGGGCTATACCCTGAGTGGTTTAGTATTTGTAGCTTTAAGTACCCAAGGAGTAGGTATTGGGGGAGTAGGTTTTGCAGCCCTGGGTTGTGGTGTCACTTTTATTGCAGCTCGTCAAATAGGCTCAAATTTGTCTGAAGAAGATGGCATGGCCTTGACAAAAACTGTTAGCCTGGGAATAATGGCACTATTAGTAGCAGTTGTTGGCCAAGTTATTTTTAGCTTTTTCGGTATTTATACAGCAGGTTGGTTAGAAATTGCCATCTCTGGCATTGGTGTATTTCTATTTGCTGGTGCTGCAGTAGTAGATTTCTACATTTTGCCCCGTACTTATAGAGACGATCAGTATATTCCGGCAGCTCTCTCTATGTACTTAACTTACATCAACCTATTTATCTTTATTCTGCGACTGATAATTGCAATTAGTGGTGGTGGTCGCGACTAGGTTATTAGTAGCAGTGAGCAGTTGATGAAATAGCCCTGCTCTTGTGTAGGGGTTTGGTCACCAAACCCCTACTTTTAGTATTTTCCCTAAAACCTAGAACTTTCTGGCGTACCAGCAGTAATTCTGGTTGTATAACACTGCCCATTTAGGTTAGGACATTTTTAACGAAGTCAGAAGTTGTTTTTCTAACAGGGATGCGTGAGCAACCCTCTAAAAACATTTCTCTTGAAAAAGCAGGGTTTTAGACCCAATTATTTGATAATCTAAGCTCTGAAAGCTACTTAAAAATCCCTGTTTGGGATAAGCTTCCACCCTGTCGCACCATTTTAAATTTGTCAGTATTGTAATATCATGTTTGGTAAAACACTTATAATTAGGCGCGGTTAGTGCAAAAACTCGCTATAAATATATCTGGGAGGCGCGGTTAGCGCAACAACAAACAAAGACTTTTTTGATTAGGAGACGATCGCCATGGAAGTATTAGACATTAAACGAGAAATAGAAAATTTGTCCTCTCGCCTGGGAACAACCCAGGACTATCTTTGACATTCCCGCACTAAAAGCAAAAATCGAAGATTTAGAACAAATTGCAGCTCAACCGGAATTTTGGGATGACCAAACTACGGCACAAAATACTCTGCAAGAACTTAACGATCTGAAATCCCATCTTCAGCAATATCAACAATGGCAAAGTAATCTGGAAGATACTAGGGCGATCGTTGAGTTATTGGAATTAGAAACAGATGAATCTTTGCTGGAAGAAGCGAATTTGACAATTTCTAATCTCAACCGCGAGTTGGATCAATGGGAGTTGCAGCAATTATTATCTGGTTTGTATGACCAAAATGGAGCAGTTGTGACTATTAATGCTGGTGCAGGAGGTACAGATGCTCAAGATTGGGCAGAGATGTTACTGCGAATGTATACCCGGTGGGGAGAAGACCATAAATATAAGGTGCAGTTAGCCGAAATTTCTGAGGGAGACGAAGCAGGTATTAAGTCTGCAACTTTAGAAATTATTGGTCGTTATGCTTATGGTTATTTGAAGGCGGAAAAAGGTACTCATCGCTTAGTCAGAATTTCACCTTTTAATGCTAATGGCAAACGACAAACCAGTTTTGCTGGTGTGGAAGTGATGCCTATATTAGACCATTCTGTAGAGTTGGATATTCCAGAGAAGGATTTGGAAATTAGCACTTCTCGTTCTGGCGGTAAGGGCGGTCAAAATGTGAATAAAGTAGAAACGGCGGTGCGAGTAGTTCATATTCCTACAGGTCTTGCTGTACGTTGTACTCAAGAGCGGAGTCAGTTACAAAATAAGGAAAAAGCTTTGGCATTACTCAAAGCTAGGTTACTGATAATAGCTCAAGAGCAACGCGCCCAAGAAATTGGTGAAATTCGGGGTGATATAGTAGAGGCAGCTTGGGGAAATCAGATTCGTAACTATGTTTTCCATCCTTATCAGATGGTAAAAGATTTACGGACTCAGGAAGAAACTACTGCTATTACAGATGTGATGAATGGTGAGTTAGACTCATTTATTGAAGCTTATCTACGCCAGGAAAATCAAATGGTCGAAAGTCAGTCAGCTTAATTTAGGTTTCAAAACGTACACTACTTGCGGGCAAGATGCCCGCACTTGAGAGGTTTAAATATTAATATTTGTGCATCAGATACCTGGAATATGCTGTAATGGTCTGTCAATATTCAATTGTTAGGTAGTGGGAGCATCTTGCTCCCGTGCGTGAGTTAGTTCTACCCAACCTACAATTATTTACCGAAAAATTAAGGTACAAAGCCTCTCCATTCATGGAAAAAAAAGCGGTTGTTTGCGGAGCATGACCTGGTAGATGGGATGGCGAGGTCTCCCGAAGAGTGCAGAGCCGCGAACGCTTTTCATGTCGCGCAGCGTTAACGAAGTTGTGCGGAACGCTAAACGCCATATCCAATCAACCAAGAGAAGAAAAAAAAATCCTTTTAGCAAATCCTATTATTTAGTAAAGAAGAGGTAATTATTAATTATTAATTGTTAATTCTTGAAAACCTACCACTTTATTCAATAAATAGCGATCGCCTCAAAATCCTTTACTTTTTGATTATCTTTAAAATCAGAAATATCTTCTACAAATAAATGCTGATTATTCATTTCAAATATGCCAAATAAAGTCGCAAAAGAAACATCCGTAGCATCCCGACCTGTACTAATTCTAATAATACCTGTAAGTGGTACTAATTTAGTCGGGTCGAACAAATACCAATGATTACCTAAATAAGCTTCAAAACAAGCATGAAAATCTGGTGGATTAAGATTATAAGCATAAGCAGAAACAAAACGAGCTGGAATATTTAATGCGCGACAAAAAGCAATTCCTAAATGAGCAAAATCACGACAAACTCCGGCTCTCTCTGTAGCAGTATCAAAAGCTGAAGTTTGAGAATCTGTACTGCCAGATAAATATTTTACTTTGTCATAAATCCAGTCACAAATCATCATAACTCTAGAATAACCAGGGTTTAAATTTCCAAACTCTGATTCGGCTAAACCAAATAACAAATCAGATTGACAATAACGACTAGGATAAAGATAAGGAAGTGTTTCTACAGGTAAATTAGCAAGTGGAACTTCTAGAATATTACTAGAATCAGCATAATAATGAAATAATTCTACAGTTGCTTGATAAGAAATTTCAATTTTTCCAGCAGGGGCATTAACTCGAATAAATCTATTTTTTTCAGTACCACTAATATATTTATCTATTGCTAAAGATGGATTTAATTGTAGTTTTTCCTGTAAAGTATTTTGACAGTGATTATTAACGACTTGAAGATTAAATAGTAAAGTTGTTGGTTGAGAAATAGTATAATTTAATTGACAACCGAGTTTAAATTTTTTCATAAATAATATTTAAGACTTCTAATGATCGATAATAGTCGTGATTTAGTCTACTAGCTTCTAGCTTGAAAGATCAAAATTAACTATATCAAGGAAAGAGAATTTGTGAATTTTAGAACTATCTTGGGACTACTCAAACAAACTGTTCAAGAATGGCAAAAAGATAAAGCACCTATTCTAGCAGCAGCTTTAACTTATCATACATTGTTTTCCATCGCACCATTGTTCGTTATTGCAGTGGCGATCGCTGGTTTGATTTTTGGCAAGTCTGCTGCTGAAGGAGAGTTAGTCACACAACTAGAAAATTTTATGGGTGAGCAAGGTGCACAAACTATTGAAGGACTGGTAATCAATATTTCTCGTCCTCAGTCGGGTATTATTGCTAGCCTGATCGGTATTGCTACTCTATTTTGGGGCGCATCAAATTTATTTGCCCAACTCAAACTCGCCTTAAATATGATTTGGAATGTTTCACCTCCACCAGAGAGTGGTATTGGCCAGTTTATTCAAGATCGGTTGTTGTCAGTGGTGATGGTGTTAGGAGCGGGTATAATTTTAATTTTGTTATTGGTGCTTAGTGCTGTATTGACCGCAATCAATCAATGGCTTAATAATATACTCAATACCCCAGATGGTCTTTGGAGTGTGATTGATATTTCTATTTCTTTTGGGATAGTAATGTTATTATTTGCTGGAATTTATAAGTTTTTACCAGATGTAAAAATAGCTTGGAGTGATATTTGGATTGGTGCTGGAATTACTGCTATATTATTCACAATTGGCAAAAGTTTAATTGGGTTATATTTAGGTAATAGTGGAGTTGGTTCAGCTTATGGTTTTGCAGGTTCTTTAGTAGTATTACTATTATGGATAAATTATTCTTGGCAAATTCTATTTTTTGGAGCAGAATTCACTCAAATTTGGGCTAATAAATATGGTTCTAGAATAGAAACTAAACATAGAAAATTTATTAGGAATTATGAGAAAAGTCGCTCTTAAAATTATGGTGTGCAGACCTCTTATAAATAATATTATGTCAGATAAAATTCGCTGGCTTCGGAGGGGCGATTTCCTGCGGAATGCTGCGCAAACGCGAATCGCCCGTACATAAGAAACCGAGTTTATGGGAGGTAGATGTTAGTATGGTGAGGTATTTAATGCTATATCAAGGGCATTTTTCATGGTTTTTATTCTCCTGAATCTTCAACTATTATATAAATTTTTAATCCTTTTTTAGCATCTATATCAAACTTTAAACCAACTTCAGTTTCACTGATTATTTCTATGCTTTTTTTGGGAATCTTATCAAGCTGAATACTCTCTATTTTAGCCAAACGACAATATGAAGATGTTTCGCTGACTAAAAAAACATTCGTTCCTATAGACAAGTTACTATTATTAATTTTTGCTACTGCTGCCTTTGGTTCCTTAAACCATTCTGTTATTTCACCAATTTCTTTGGCTTTACCTGTAGCAGTTTGTAGTTGAATAATCTGATAAGTTACTAATTCTGCTAAAGCTTGACATAAAGCTTTAATAAAATCACCTAAATCTAGTAATTCTTGAGTGCCTAATATCTGATCGACTACTCCATGAGCAGCTTCATTTCTATAGGAAATTAATTGATTAAGTTCTCCTTCAGCAGTGTTCTGATTTCCTCTAATTTCTTCGATAAAATTTCTAATTTTTCTATGTTTGACTACCCATTGCCAAGTATTACCTATTCCTGCATCAGTGAATAATTTTTCTAATATATCTTTCCGTAAATTCTGATCGTGTAAAAGAAAAGCTTCTGGCAATAGCTCATAATTTTTGTTCTGATTTGTTGTGCCATAGAATAGACCTCTAATTACCTGATTTTCAGAAAGGTCTTTAAATCTATCTTTTTTAAATTCTAGTAGAATACGCCCTACACCTTCTCGATGAGTATTTTGAATTTTTTCATCTAATTCTAAATAATTTTCCACTAGCTGTGGTAAATATTGTAGCCAAGTTGATATTAATTCTTTTACAAAACGTTCATAAATAGCATACAAGCGAGTTACTACTGCACAATGTTCGTATAATTCCCACTCCTTTTCATTTGGAACTCCCTTTAATAATTCAATAATTTCTTGATTATCCTTTGGTCGCTGTATATCTACTATTCCCTCTTCTACAATTTTTCTGAGTCTATCATTAGTCTGAATAATTGATTTAATACTATTAATATTTATATTGACAATTTCCAGGAGATTCTCAAACATTTTGAATTATTCTCCAATTACTCGTAAAAGCATATTGTCAAAGAGTTCGATTCTTTGTTGAATATCAGCTTTGGTTTTTCCACCACCTGTTAAAAGGCGTAATTGATCTTCTTCAAGTAATTTTTTTGTTTCCTCTATAACCATATATTTTTTGGAAATTAATAATTCTGCGTTTGATAAATGTTTACTTAATCCAACCATTACAGCATCATAATAAGCTTTATAAGAGATTGGCTTCTTTGCGTTAAAAGGTTTAAATAAAGTTTCTTCATAGAGTTGATTAGCTAACTCAATAGTTTCTAAAAAAATCTCTCTTAGTGATTCAATATCTTTATCGGAAAATTGGGTGCTTTTGATCATATAAAAGTTGAGAAAATCCTCCATTTGACCACGGAAATAATCCTTATTTCTCAAAGCAAAAAAACGCAGCACTAATTCAGCATCTTCCATTTTTTTGTAGAGATTATTTTTTTCTAAGTCAGGGTCATCATTTTGTGTAGGTATTCCCCAAGCTTCAGCAAATATAGGATTACGCGATAATTCAAGTAATAGCTCATCAAATTTTCCATGATACAAACAATGTCTTACTTCCTGTTTACTTAAATCTACTCCCCCAGTATTAAGACGTTCAAAGGTCTGCTGTTTTAAAAACATTGCTTCTTCAGGGTCAGTTGTTGACTCTGTAATAATTACAATAGTTGATATAGAGCGACGGTCTATTCCTGCCCGAATTATTGGATTAAGTTCTTGATAAGTAAGTCCATTTAATTCTGACCACAGTTCTAATCCTGTTAACTTTAATTGATTTTCATAAAAATCTTTAATCGCTGTAATTCTTTGTTGACCGTCCATAACTTCATAGGAGTTATAGTTTTGTTCGTAAAGAATAATTGGAGGTACAGGGATATTAACAAGAAATGACTCAATTAAACGGGATTGCTTTTGTTTATCCCAACGGCTTCTTCTTTGATAAAATGGTTGTAATTCCATATACCCAGGCTTTTTTAATGCCTCAACAAAACTCGGAAGTTTTTCTCGATTAATTTCAGTAAGTATTCTTTTTTCTCTAGAATGATATTTAGCAACAATATCAGTTGCATATTTCCCATTTTTTGTTTTTGATGTTGCTTTTTCTTCCCACATTTTTTGTTCAATTGGTAATAGTGACATTTCTAATATTTCCCTTACATTTTTACTCTAATTTATTATTGTAGAACTAATTTGCTATTTATTCCAGTCAATGAAAAACCCGGCTTCTTGAAGAAACCAGGTTTTGAAAATGAGAGACTACTTCACAACTAACGTTGTCGTCGCCGATCGCCCAAATTCTTCGGGTGCATATTGTAAGCGTGCTTCAGCTCCAGGCCATATAAATGTTCCGGGAGTCACGGACCTGACTAAATAATGTAAGGTATACACTCCTGGGTTTAAACGCTCTGCATAAGCTTCGACGCGATCGCGATATATCTGTTGATGTCCTATTTGCCAACTATCTGCTTTTGCCTCCACAGCAGAAGTGGAAGTTTGGAAACTGGTGTCAACTGCTTCTAAACCTGCTGGCAGTGGATCGCTTATTACTACATGGTCTACGGGGCGGTCTGTAATAATTTCGATTCCAATATCAAAGACTTGCCCTGCACTGACATCTAATGTTGATGGCACTTCTGATAGATCCATTCGTTGCAAGACGGACGTTTCATGCAACGTCCCTACTGCATTTGCCAGACGAATTTCCCGCGCTATTCGCAAACCGTTATACCTTCCTGGTTGGTTTCCTGGGAGGCGATAACTGTATTCAACTAAGTAGTGCAGTTTGCCTTCTCCTAATTTTTCCAATACTAAATCTGATTCACCTTTTGGCAAGCTATCCATTGCTACATTCAAAGATAGATTTGGATTTTCATAACCTTGAAAACGAGCTGCTTCTAATTGTTTACCTGATAATTTGGCGGTTGTTACAAAGTCTGGTGGAGCGGGTTGGGTATTGCTATAAGTAACCAACGCTGTCAATGCTTCGGCATTATCATAAGTTGTGCGCCAGGTGCTGTCGCGCCGTAAATTGAGCAGACTTTGTAATAGTCGGTCTAATATTTCTGGTTTGGCGTCGCGGGTAATAAATAGTCGCAATGCTTGAGACTGAGTTGCCGTAGTCGAATTCATCCATCCCCAGGTGGGCGGTAAATTCAATATGGCACTACGCCCTGTTTCATAGACGCTTTCCTGAATTTCCTCATACATTTCTTTTGACTGTTTGCGCCATTCTGGGAATGTCGAGAGGTAACGGGCGAGTTTTATCTGGTCTACCTGTGACAGTTTTTCCCGTTGTTGATAAATATCTGACAGAAAACTATTACGGGTATCGCCTAATTCCGATAATGCCATCAACGTATCTAACCGCACTTGATTTTTACAGAGTTGTTGACTGCAATAATCATATTTACCTGGGTCTGCTAATAGGTCGTTTAAGTAACTCCGCAGACTCTTTAAAATTGATTCATCCACTAAATTTGGGAATGCTTTCGATGTTTGAGCGATCGCTTCTGCAGCATAAGGAGTCAAATAAGGATTAGAATCTTCTCGCCCTGGATAATAACCAAAACCACCGTCTGGTAGTTGCAACTTTTCTAATTTTTCTAATGCTAGTCTTGCCTGTTGTTTAGGGTTGAAGTCTACAAATGCTTGCTCATATTTTTTACCTAAAATTTGGAGGTTAGAGGCGATGGCTAATTGACTTGCCACAGGTTCGAGAAATGGTAAGTGGTCTTTTTGCAATACTGCTTTTGCTGGAGCAGTAATTTCTGGTATCAATGTACTCGCCAGAGAAATTTCCAGACCTCCCACATCTGGCATTACATTTTCGGTAATATTTAGAGGAATTTGTACTTGAGTGTCAGTTGTACCTGACTCCACCACACTTTCACTTGCTGCCAAAGACCGCACTGGCAAAGAAACTTGAAACCCATCAGTGTCGCGGTTATTCAGGTCAGTCGTAAATTGCACTTTTGCCTCGCCCGGTTGTTTTGCCTCCATCGGGAAACGGTAAGCATTGGTGCCGGAGTCTGCTTTTGTTTTTAGAGTTTCCGTAGTTTGGGAATTTTCAGCAAACAAAATATTCTGACTAACTTCCCCATCTATTTTTAGACTTCCTTTTTTGCCAGTATTATTCGTAACTGCTACGCCACCCTCAAATTTATCGCCGATACGAGCAAACTGAGGCAAAACAGGATTTGACATTAAAGGTTGAGTCGTAATAAAAGTCGCCTCTCCATTACCAAAATGTAAATCTCCATCTGTGGCAACAGTCATTACGCGCCAAGTTGTCAGATCGTCTGGCATCTTAAAACTTACCATTGCCTTACCTCGCTCGTCCGTAATTACAGACCCATTGTAATAAGCTAAAGACTGAAAATCTTTGCGGATGCGAGTGCCAGCAGTACCAGAGGATAAACCACCGCCGAAACCCCAACCTTTTCTCAAGGATGAAGAAACTTCTGCCATTGTTACTTCCTCCCGGTTATCGTTGAAACGGGTAGATATTGGTTGCTCCGCGTAGACAGTCTCAACTAAATCTGGTGGTCGATGACCGCTCAGTTGCAAGACCGCTTCATTCACAACCATTACGGTAAATTGACCTTTTGTCGGTTGCCCTTGACTATTTTTTACTGTCAATTCCAGATTTTCCATTGCCCCTGGTTGCAACTCCAGACGTTGGGGTGTCACTTCTACGTTTAAGTATTTGTCTGCCAAATTAATATTGAATGGAGTAAAACCAACTTTCATCAAATCTTCTACACTTCCAGGTTCCAATTTTTCCAGTGGTTGACCTTGCCGCACTAATACCGCCTCCACCGCAGCATTGGGCAACATATCCTCAGTGACTTTAAATTGAATTTCCGGTGCGCCACCCGTAACTTTTGTAATTTTTTCGTAGAAGGGTTTGTCGCGCACGATGGCAAAATATAATTCCCCTTCTGCATAGGGCGACTGAATTAAAGCTGTCGCAGTTTCCCCCACTTGATAGGTGTCTTTATCAAGTTTTATTTCTAGACGGTCTTTGTTACGACCTCCCCAATAAACTCGCTCTGCTCCAGTTGCCCAAATTTGAATATCAGTGGAAGTAATATCATCTTCGGCATTGGCAAAGTTGGCGCGAATACGATAACTACCTGATTCTGGGGGGGTGAGGTTGACGGTTTTGGGTTTGTTGTCGGTTTTAACTTTTTCCGTGGCAACTGTTTTGTATTCGATCTGATATCTGGGGTTGCGACTACCTGCGACTACCTGGGTGACAGTGCTGTATTCCATTTTTTGTAATTCCAGCAGAATATTTTGCCCAGAAAGCGCTTTTCCTTGAGAGTCGGTGACAATAACTTCTACTGGAAATTTTTGATTAGCTTCGGCAACAAATTTACTTTTTAAACCTATTAACTTCTCACTTGGTAGAGCAGTAAATGTTTGACTATCAGCTACAGAAAGATTAGATATATCTGTCACTTCCACATCTACTTGATAAGTCATTGGGTAAGGTAAATCTTTTCCGACTGTAAATATTTGATTATTCCCACCGTTATTATCTAGCACTATATTTTTTTGCAGCACATTATTAGGAACAGTCGGCGCTTCTTCCGGCCAAAACCATTGGCGACCAAAATCAAATTCTTGCCAATCTTTGGGAATAAATTCTGTTTTTTGGCGAGTCACATAATATTTAGCTTTTGCTCCTTGCACTGGGGAACCAAACAAATAATTACTTTCAGCTTCCGCCCCAATTTCTTCACCAAGCAAAGTAATTTGTTTATCAAGTTTTAGGTCTACTTTAAAATTAGGTGGTTTAAATTCGGCGACGCGAAATTGCCCGTAAATTTCTACATCATTTTCTCCTTTCGCCTCCACATTGTAATAACCCAATGGTTGATTACTATCCAGAGGAATTTCTAGAGAAAAAGTACCAAATTCATTAGTCGTTTGAGTACCTAAATTTTTCTTATTACCATCTGGATTTTCTAGAGTAACTTGATAACCTGTATTTTTCGCTTGTTTCAAGTTACCATCTTCCAAATAATAAGCAGCTCCAGTCAACCAAACTTTTTCCCCTGGTTGATAAAGTTCTCTATCTGAAAAAATAGTACCTCGCGATTCAGCTTTGCCACTATCCCAACCAGAATAAATGCCATAACCATAAGTACCACTATATTCTTTAGTGCTGGCAAATGCCCAATCTTGATTTTCTTTGGCAATTACTAATAATTCTGGTCCTTCAAAAAAACGCTGACCGTTCATACATTTGTCTAAGTCTGTATTACTCAAATTTAACAGACCAAATTCATTAGTTTTTCCAGTAGCACAAGCAGTAGGTTTAGGTTGAGATTTGGCATTTAATTGAGATTGATAAATCTCCAAATCTGCCAGTGCTGGAGAACCATCATCCAAATGATTTACTTTAATAATTCCCGACTCTGGAAACCACTGAGCAAATACTCCCAAATTCGTTAGTTGTACTAATCCATAAAATTTTGGTTCCTGCCATTTTTGCTGACCGTTTTGTTCATAAGAACTCGTCCGCGCTTGTACTCCATAAGCTAACATTCCGGTCTGACTGCCAAGTTTTTCTCTCAGGGGAACTGCTACTTCTGTTATTTGATTTTTTTCTCCAGAAACAGGATATTTTTCCCATTTTTCATTTGCAGGTAATAAGTTCTTCCTATTTTTTCTAGGATAGGCTGATTCTGTGTAAACTAAATCTGTTGGTTGTACAACTTGATAAGCTGCTTTGTATTCTGATTCTGGCAGATTTACTGTAGAAATATTTAGTTGTAAATTTTGACTAGATGGAAAAATATTTAAGCCAGCAGGCACAGAAATATCGGCGGATAAATCTCCTGTTTGATAATCTAATACAACAGGCTTTTCTAATATTTGCCCAAATTTATCTTTGATATTAGCACCGATAGTAATTGTATAGTTCGTATCGGGTTCTAATAGCCAAGGATTGAGACTAACAATATTATAGTTTTCGTAAGCTTGAATCAGATTTTTAGTCTCTTTTGGTGCTGGTTCAATAGTAATATTTTCGACTGCTGAACTAGGCACAATTCCATGATTAAATTCCAACGTGGGATTACCTTTAACAAATCTACCGCTTCCCTGGGAAAATTTGAGTTGGGAAAATTCAAAATTAGAGTAGGTTTCTACTTCACTAACAAAAGGTGTTTGACTAGGTAAATTACCTTTCAATGGCTGAATACCAGAGTCAAATTCCAAACGATATTTAGTACCTTTTTCCAGAGTTACTTCAGGAGTAATCAGATAATTCCACTGACGTAACGAAGAGTCAAATTCTTCTATGGGAGGTTGTTCTGGTTCAGAAGTTTCTAATGTTTCTAAACTAACTGTAAAAGGTAAGCTTTCTGTATTACCATCTGGCAAAAGTTTTATTTTTTTTGTAATCGAATCTAAATCCAATTCTACATTTGATGTAAATTTTAGAGTCGGATTTAGATCGATTGGTTCTAGTCTTCTATTTTTCTGTTTGCTAGTTGGTAAATTCGTTAGTTTGACTGGTTCAGTATTGAAAGTCCAGGCTAAATCTTCATCTAATTGATGATTTTTTAGGTCGGATAAACCAGCTTTCAAAGTAACTTTGACTCTGGTAGATTTAGGAAAAGCTTCCGCTGGTTGAAACCCTACCATTTTCGGAGTCAAAAATCGGAATTGACCTGGTAATTCTGGGAAAATTTCAAACTGGTTTAATTTTTCCTGTTGTTCTGGAGAATCTAAAGTTTCCAAAGGAATTAAAGGATCTTTAAACCGAATCCTAATTTGATTTAAAGAAGCAGTTTCTGCTGTCGGACTAATTTGCTCTATCCACTCCGGTAGTGTCGGATTAACTATTAAATCTACCATAGGTAATTTTTCCTGTTGTGAAGTGGTATTAAAAATACCGCAGGCTCCTATTACCAATGTTAGGAGTAATCCTAGTATAAAATGTTTCCAATATTTAAGAACCATATTTATTTGATTTGGTGATAGTTTTCATCTACAATTATTAGGGATTGATTTCCTGAATCTAATAGACTGTTTAATCTATTTATAGTAAAATATTATATCTCTAATAATGTAAATTGACAATTTCAAAAAATGATAATTATTTCTTTTATAAAGCCATAGGGACGTTTCATAGAACCTCTTAGAGAATTAACCATTAATATTAATTCACAATGAAATGACAGAAATAACAGCTAATTATGATGAACCGTGGAAAGCAGCAATTTCTGAATATTTTGAATCTTTCCTCAGCTTCTTTTATCCAGAAATTTATGTCTCTATTAACTGGCAAAAAAAACCAGTTTCCCTAGATAAAGAATTAGAGCAAATTACAGCCTCAGCTACAACAGAAAAACGTTATGCCGATAAATTATATCAAGCTTGGTTATTAGATAATCAAGAAATCTGGATATTGATTCATATTGAAGTGCAAAGTCAATATGACCGAGAATTTAGCGAACGAATGTTTATCTATAATTATCGAGTATTCGACCTTTACAATAAACCAGTAATTAGTTTAGCCATACTAGGAGATGAAAACCCATCTTGGCGACCAAATTCCTATCAATATGGTTTAGAAAAAAGTCAAATGAGATTAGATTTTGCCATAGTCAAACTCTTAGATTATCAATGGGAGGAACTAGAAGCAAACAATAATCTATTTGCTATAGTAGTAATGGCACACTTGAAAACTAAAAGTACCACAAGCAACCTCACAGAAAGAGAGCAATGGAAATGGCAATTAGTGAGAAGCTTATACGATAGGGGATTAACCAAGTTTGATATTATCAATCTGTTCAAATTCATTGATAAAATGATGACATTACCCCCAGAATTAGAATCAAACTTTCAAACCAAAGTTAATCAATATGAGGAGGAACAAAGAATGGAATTTTTAAGCACTATAGAAGAGTTAGCTATAGAAAGAGGTCAAAAAATAGGTCTGGAAAGAGGAGCAAAAGAAACTTACCGACAAAATATTCTTGATTTACTGGAAAGACGCTTTAATAGTTTGCCAGAAACTCTGGTAAAAGCTGTTAATGAAATTGATGACTTAGCTTGGTTAAAACAGTTACACTTAGAAACAATTACTGTCAGTTCAGTTTCCGAGTTTGAGGAATTACTCAGCAGGAGAAACTCAACAAATATTTAGATTAAAATATGAGTTATTTTTGGGTAGAGCTGTCACTTTTCATGTTGTACAGCAAAACCCAATCTACAAATAATTATCTCTACAATTAACTGTGAAAATGACAGAAATAGCTGTCGCTTAACCCAACTTACAACCAATTTTGTACCTCACTCCTTATGGGAATTGCTATAATTTCGGCAATATTTAATTTAAGCGATCTAAAAATTACAACAACTAATGCCAGCAAACTATACTGAACTAGAAAAAAGTCTCTGGGATGCTGCAGAGCAACTGCGGGCAAATTCTAAACTTGAACCTATAGAATTTATCAAGTTAAATTTAGATTGCTAAATATTCAAAGCCAACAAAAAATAGCAGCCATCCTCTCCGCTTACGACGACCTAATAGAAAACAACACCCGACGCATAGAAATATTAGAATAAATGGCCTGGATGCTCTATCGGAAATGGTTGGTAAATATTAAAACCGAATAAACAACCATACTTTTAGGGAGCTGCTACTTGGCTACAAAAATCATCATCTATACTAAATATTTCCCCCCTACTTTTTAACTCTCTCGACCGAGGAGAAGCGTCAGTAATTCAACTTGCTTTAAATGAAAATATTGAGACAGTTTGTATTGATTAAATAGTCGGTAGAAGAATTGCCAGACTAAGCGGTCTTTCTGTTACAGGTTCAATCGGAATTTTGCTCCGGGCAAAACAGGAAGGCTACCCTTTATCAATAAAAATAGCCATTCAAAAAATGCTTAACCGGAATATTCGTTTAAGTGAAACAGTAATTAATTTTGCCCTCAAACAAGCAGGAGAAAATCCAGAGTAGAAAACTCAAAAAATTATGTAAAAATAGAACTAGAGGAACATAAAATGGAATTTTAGAGATTGCTTCGGGGGGTTTGATAGCTGGAGTTTAGACTAATTAAAGGTCGCCGGAAACTTACCAAGGGAGAATAGTGAGCTCGGCCAACTAGACTGAAACTCTCTGTGAATCAGCATTGCAACGACTTTTAAGTCAATTATCCACAGCCTGTGCTATGGGGTAATTGTGCCTTGGCAAGACTTTTTGAATAGTTTGAATAATGTCAACCTCAGCCAAACTATTCAAAAAAGAAAAATAATCACTCAAGATCACAAACATCTGCACCCCTTATATTCTCCAAGGGTTCTAAGTTTCAAGTCTTCATTGCTTGTGAGCAAATTATCTGAATACCCCAAAATTTGGTGTTGCACAATAGAGAATGATATTCTAGAATTTTATTGAGAAATGGACTGTCCTTATTGTCAAAGCCATAAAGTAGTGAAAAATGGTCATCGTCAGGGAAAACAGAGTTATCTGTGCCGTGACTGTGGCCGTCAATTTCGAGAAAGTCCCTCTCCTGCGGGTTATAGTTCTGATGTTAAAGAGCTTTGTGTGAAAATGTCCCTTAATGGCATGGGATTCCGAGCCATTGAGAGAGTGACTGGTATTTCCCATAACACAGTGCTTAACTGGGTACGGCTTGCAGAAGCACAGATACGCTTTGGATAACTATGAAATACCTGAAACTGCTCAAATAGATGAACTGCAAACTTTTATCGGCTCAAAAAAAACAAAATTTGGGTCTGGACAGTCGTGAATAGCCAAATGCCAGGAATTCTTAAGTTTGTGATAGGCGTTAGCGAAGCTCCTCTGTAAGAGGCTCGCTCCGCCGTTACCTTTACAATATTATGGCAGATGATTCACGGTTGGGCCTGTTTTCTCTACATTACAGATGGATACAAGGTATATCCTTGCTTAATTGACGATTGCGTTCGCGTTAGCGGTGCGGAGCACTATCACCTAGTAAGTAAAACAGCAATGACGAGAGTAGAAGGAGAAAACTGCCGTCTGAGACACTACGCACGCTAGGTTACATCGCAAAACTTTGTGTTACTCCAAGTCCATTGATATGTTGTACAGATCAATTAACTTGCTGATCTATTATTTGAAACATAAGCAAATTCCTCAATTCTCGTAATCATTCGTCACTGTGCAACGCCCAAAATTTAGTCTAAACTCCAGTTGATAGAAAAAATAGAAAAATAGGAATTAACTATTTTGTCATACCCTCTCGCAATGACACTTTATAGAAGAGTGAATCGCCCGTACAGGAGTAGTGAAGAATTAGGATGAGCAGGGAGTTGTAGAAGAGGTAGTCTTTCATTATAGCCACTTAAATTTTCTGCCTCACGTTACTCCAAAATGCTTAATTTTTCAGCTTTATTAACACAAAAGCTGGTACTTTTTCCATACCATTAGTTTCTCAAACCTTGATCTGTAAATGCTTTTATCTTTAATCAGTAAACCCTACTTATCATTGCGAGCAGATGGTTGATAAATATAACTCAGAACAAATTCATACCCTGAAGCAATCTTTTATGATTCTAAATTATTTATGAGATTGCTTCAGGGAGTTTGATTTGAATCATATCTTTTATTTTTTTCAGAATAGTTACTAATCATTTTTCGGGAAATTATCAAAAGAATCTAGACATATATGGTAAAAAAATACTATAATATAAATAACAGCCTTTTAACAAAGTTAGAAGTTGTTTTTGTAACTGGAATTTTCAGCAACCGTACAAAAAACATTTCACCAACCAACACAGGGTTTTAGACCCAATTATTTTGATAATTAGGAAGTTATATTACACCCTTTGGTATGCTCCCGTATAAAAGCTAGGGAAATATCTACTATATTTCAGGTTTTATATTCCCTTAAAGCTTCTTCCAACTTTTGCTAAAGTGCTGCGGGTGTTCAAACTATTGAGGATTTTTAAATGGCACAAGAAGATAAACAACTTTCTTTATCCCCAGAAGATTACAGTCTATTAACAGACCTCTATCAATTAACAATGGCAGCTTGCTACGTCGGGGAAAAAATTGACCAACGGCAAGCCAGTTTTGAGCTATTTGCGCGAAGACTGCCTACAGGTTTTGGCTATCTCATCGCTATGGGTTTAGCACAAGCATTAGACTATCTGGAAAAATTTCGATTTAGCTCTGAGCAAGTTGATGCTTTAAAGTCAACAGGAATTTTTGCTAATGCTCCTGATAAATTTTGGTCGTTGCTAGCAGAAGCTAAATTTACTGGAGATGTATGGGCGGTGCCAGAGGGAACAGCTATATTTCCTAATCAACCTCTACTCCGAATAGAAGCGCCACTTTGGCAAGCGCAGTTAGTGGAAACATATTTATTGAATACAATTAATTACCAAACCCTGATAGCAACAAAAGCAGCAAGAATGCGGGATATTGCTGGAAATGACACCAAATTATTAGAATTTGGTACTAGACGCGCATTTAGTCCCCAAGCTAGTATTTGGGCAGCTCGTGCAGCTTTGGCAGGGGGAATGGATGCTACTTCTAATGTTTTGGCAGCCTTGAAATTAGGTCGGAAACCAGCAGGAACAATGGCTCACGCTTTGGTGATGGCAATATCCGCAGTGGAAGGAAGTGAGGAGGATGCTTTTAATGCTTTTCAGCGATATTTTCCTCAAGCACCTTTATTGATAGACACTTACGATACTTTGGCAGCTACCCGCTTGTTGGCACAACGAGTTAAAGAGGGTGAAATGCAGCTCAGTGGGGTAAGATTAGATTCGGGAGATTTAGTTAAGTTATCCCAGGAGGTACGATCGCTACTGCCAGAAGTGACGATTTTTGCTAGTGGAGATATTGATGAGTGGGAAATAGCTAGACTTCAGAGGGAAAATGCTTGTATTGATGGGTATGGTATTGGTACTAAGTTGGTAACTGGTGTTCCTGTGAATGGAGTTTATAAACTGGTAGAAATAGACGGCATTCCTGTTATGAAAAATGCTACTGGGAAAGTGAGTTATCCTGGTCAAAAACAAATATATAGATGTCTGGAAAATAGTCAATTGAAACAGGATTATTTGGGATTAATGGATGAAGATGTATCGAATCAAACAGAACCTCAGACTGATTATTTTATAAAATTAATGGTACAAGTAGTTCAGAATGGGAAAATACTGCAAAAATCAGAAAATTTAGAAGCGATCGCTAAACGTACTGCTATTTCTGTTGCTAGTTTGCCCCCTGAAACTCGCAGTCTAGAAAATCCTAGTTTGCCACCAATGAAAATTTCTAATAAATTACAAGAACTTACACAAAAAACTAAAGCTCAAAGAATTTAGAATTCAGAATTCTAAATTGATCGACTTCTCCAAAAATAAAAAATTAAAGCAATTTTTATCTATAAATCTATAAACTGTCAATTATTTATTCCTGTTCCCTGTTCCCTCTTTTATCGAAATGTCTAATAATTACTTTTTCTGTAATAGAAGGATTGGTTAAAAAGATATTTTTTTCTCCCTTAAAGGAGAAGCTTAAAATATTAGTTTTCCGGTATAGCAATGTGCGCTGGCATATTTACAAATTATTTTTTGTACGCCTTTTCTAGAAGGCACTTTGAGCTGGGTCTTGTAAATACCTGACAGCTCATTGCTATAAAAGAGAACAGAGAAATTTTAGAATTAAAATGTCCTTAAGCAAGTATATCTTTAATTCTTACTTAATTGATGATAAAAAAATTCGCGTCGCGTGTTTATTGTTGCGCTTTAGCACTATATAAATATTTGCCTCCCTAAAGCGCAATAACGATAGCTACTATTATAAGGGTTTGACCCAATATGATATTTTTGATTAAAAAAGTTGGCTTTAAACAATTTAATTTCAGTTAATTATCAAGATTAAATTATGAATAATTCCCAAGTATTATCAGGTTTAATGGGTGTATGTATTGGAGATGCTTTAGGGGTACCTGTAGAATTTTCCAGTCGTAACGAAAGAAGAATGAACCCTGTAACTGAAATGGTTGGTTATGGCGCACATAACCAACCAGCAGGCACCTGGTCTGATGATAGTTCCATGACATTATGTTTAGCTGAATGTCTATGTGATGGATTTGATTTAGAAGCGATCGCTCACTCTTTTTATAGATGGCGTTATGAAGATTATTGGACTCCTTGGGGTAAAGTTTTTGATATTGGAGGTACCACTGCTGCAGCTATTTCTCGGATTAAAAAAGGTAGACCAGCAATAGAAGCTGGAGGTAGGGACGATCGGAATAATGGCAATGGTTCTCTAATGAGAATTTTACCCCTAGCTTATACTTATAAAAACACTAATTTTGCCGAATTAATTCAACAAGTTCACGACTGTTCTTGTATAACTCACGGTCATTTAAGGTCACAAATGGCTTGTGGTATTTATATTAGTATAGCTATTTGTTTATTAGAAGGTTTAGAAGCAAAAATAGCTTACTTACAAGGAATTGAAAATATTAAACAAATATACTCACAAGAAAAGTATGGATCGGAGTTACATCGTTTTCGGAAAATATTTAGTGGAGAAGTTCAAAATATACCTATTAGCAGAATTCATGCCAGTGGTTATGTACTAGATACATTAGAAGCTTCTTTATGGTGTTTATTAAATACAAACTCTTTTGCGGAGGCAGTTCTAAAAGCAGTAAATTTAGGAGAAGATACAGATACAACTGGAGCAGTAACAGGTGGTTTAGCAGGAATTTATTATGGTATAGAAAATATGCCCAATGAGTGGATAGAAGTTATTGCTAGAAAAGATGATATAGTCAATTTAGCGTCTCGTTTAGAAACTGCTATATCAGATTAGGGAGTAGGGAGTAGGGAGTAGGGAGTAGGGAGTAGGGAGGGGGAATTATAATTGAACCGAACATGATATAGCAATCCTAAATAGCTTGTAACATTTTATCCTAGGGTTTTGGTCTTCAGATCCTATTTTTGCCTGGGTTTGGAGACCAAACCTCTTACAGTTTTTTTCACAAATCATATCATGTCCGTTCGTATCATTTGTGTAAAAGTCGGGAAAATACAGGGCTATTTCGTTGTACAATAAAGTGACGATTTTACTTACTTTTAGAGATTAATTGATATATTTCTTTTGAAAAGCATATATTTCGTCATGCACAAAAGTCAGAAATTAGAATGAAATAGCCATGGAGAAATATCTACCATTATGTAAGATGTAAGATTTTCCTTCTCTTAAAGCTTATTACTTCTTACTTTTTACTTCTTACTTTTTACCGAATAATTAAGGTATAAAGCCTCTCCTTTAAAGGAGAAACAAGAAAAAATTTTCCTTTGAATCAATCCTCTTCCTTTTCAGGGAAAAGTAATTATCCATTATCCATTAATGAATTCTTCCTTCTCTAAAAATTTACAAAATAAATGACAAAAATAGCCTTATTTGGAACAAGTGCAGACCCACCAACAGCAGGACATGAAACGATTATTAAATGGCTCTCTCAAAATTTTGATAAAGTAGTAGTTTGGGCATCAGATAATCCCTTTAAATCCCATCAAACATCTCTAGAACAACGTTCGACAATGTTATCTATTTTGATTGAAAATATTGACTCAAATCTAAACAATATTTATCTACATCAAGAATTAAGTAGTCGTCGTACTTTAGAAACCATTGAACTTGCCAGAAAAAAATGGCATGATGCCGAATTTACCTTAGTAGTAGGTTCAGATTTAGTCAAACAATTACCAAGTTGGTATCAAATAGAAAAACTTTTACAGAAAGTAGAATTATTAATAGTACCTCGCAAAGGTATTACAACAAAAGAGGCAGATTTACAGAAGTTAAAGGAACTAAGTACAGGAGTAAAAATAGCTTCTTTAGAAGTTCCAAATGTTTCCTCATCCGCATATCGCGAACAAGGAGACGAAATGACTATTACGCCTCCTATTAAGGATTATATATATCAGCAGAAGTTATATCAATGCCAGAAAGCGAGTACAGAAAAAATGTAAATAATAAAGCAGATTTTAAAGTAGGGGTAGATAATGTAATTTTTTCCGTTGATACTCAACAAAACTAAGAGGCAGTTTTGTTAGTAATGCGACAAAAAGAACCATTTATTAACCACTGGAGTTTACCAGGTACATTAGTAATAAAAGGTGAATCTTTAGAAGCAGCAGCATACAGAATTTTAGCGGAAAAAATTAAGGTAAAAAATCTATATTTAGAGCAATTATATAGTTTTGGCGGTCCTGGTCGCGACCCCAGAGAATCTATTTATAATTGTCGATATTTATCAGTCAGTTATTTTGCCCTAGTGAGATTTGAAGAAGCAGAATTAATTGCCGATGGAGTAACAGGTATTGCTTGGTATCCTATTGAACAAATTCCTCAGTTAGCATTTGACCATAAAAAAATTATTGAGTATGGATATTCTAGATTACGCAATAAAATTGAATATAGTCCTATTGCTTTTGATGTTTTACCAGAGCAGTTTACTTTAGGGGAATTGTATCAACTTTATACAACTATTTTAGGAGACAATTTTTCAGATTATTCTAATTTTCGTGCCAGACTATTAAAGTTAGCTTTCTTATCTGATACTGGAGTAAAAACATCACGAGGTGCTGGTAGACCAGCTAGTCTTTATCGATTTAATTCTGAGGCATTCGCGTTAATCAAAGATAAACCTTTAATATTTATTTGATAGAGGTATGAAATTCAGAAAAAATTGATACCCCGAAGCAATCTCTTCAACTGTAGGGTATCTATGAGATTGCTTCAGGAATTTCTTTTACATTCCTTTCTATTTATAATTTTTGCGCTGATATTAATGTACTCAACAATTTCCTGGTTGCTAAGTTGAGCGATCGCTAAATCAAGTGGATGATCTTGTAGCTTTAAGATATTTCCATAGAGGTTAATGGTATAGTTTTCTAATTCATTGAGTTTTTCTCTTTTTATCAAATATTGCCATTGTTCGTTGGATTTGAGTTCTAATTTAGCATCAAGGAGTATTGTTGCATCTGGGTACTCTTTTTGTAGATTATTGAGAACATCATCTATATTATTTTTACTCTCTAATCTTATATTTTTATACTCAATAGTGGTGCAGTCATATACTATCTTTGTTCCCCAAATTTCACTTCTGTATATCCACCCAAAAGCAACCATTACTGCCAAAATTATAGTAAGAAAAACAACATAATTAACGTTATTACCCCAAGATTTAATAAATCCTACGCTTTTTTTTTCCTGATTGTGGTTAGAGATTGGAGACTCAACCTGAAATAGTTCTATTTCTTCAAGTTCTAAGGGTCTACTAGAACCATCCATACTTAAAGATAATTTATCAGAAGGAATGGCTGGATTTGGGTCGCGATGCTCCCAAAATTCTGTGTATCCTTCTATCAATTTCTGATGAATTTCTTCTATATTTTTCTGGGAAATAAAAACAGCTTCTTTACTTTTAATTTCTTGAATAACCACTCCTTCAATTAGAAGTATTTCTCTCCCAAATTGGTCTTTAAGAATCTCATCTCCTACTTGAGAATTCAGGTCTTTTTGTGTAGCTTTTAAGATTCGATAAACTATGGTGAAATCTCCTACTTTTGAACCAAAAATTTGTCTAATAAATCCCTTTCCTGGTTCTGTTAAATCTCCTGTCGTCACTCTTGCCAATAAGTTACCAGTCTTAGCTTCACAGATGAAATCAGGAGCTACTACTGTTCTGTAGTCAAGATAGCGGTTACGACTTACTAAAAAAGGCCAAACTTCAATACTCATAGTGATAATTTAATAAATCTAGATTTGGGGTGTTATAAGAAACCGGGTTTATGGGAGAGATATGTGATTTATTTTATATAAACCGAGTTTCTCTGCTTTATTTATACCTACACTACCGGATTTCATATCACGGAAGACAAAAGTTAAAAATAAGATTTGATAAATAGAAAAATTTGACAATGCAGTAATTTCAGGAGTTATAAGTTTCCCAATATTTATGACATTTTTAAAGTGAGTTAGTATAACCCTTCTATGTTTAAGTTATTGTTAGGAATAGATTATTAATATTATTAGTATTAAGTTCTATCATTATATTATTATTAGTCATAATAATAATTATTATCAGCCATAATATTATAATATCCATATAAAGCCATAATTATTATCGCTACTATTAAACCAAACCAAAACCATTTCTTAGCTTTTTTTGATGCTGTAGTTGCTCCTAGTTCGTCTGTCAATTCAAGTCGTGTCTTGACTTCAGTTCCATAAACAATTGTGACAATTCCGAATGGCAAATAAAAAACTGCCCATCTTCCAAGTACCAAACAGCATAGAAAAGTTAGTAAAATTGCTCGCATTCGATAGTTACGAATATTATTAGTTGTCATATTTACTTAAGCTATATTTTATACAATTCGCCAAATTTTAATCGTTTTGTCATCACTACCACTAGCTAAGGTCTGATTATCTGGACTAAAAGCTAGGGTGGTGATAATACCAGTGTGCCCGGTTAAAGTAGTTTTTAAAGTTCCGGTTGATAAATTCCAGACCTTTATTGTGCAATCATTACTTCCACTGGCAAGGATGCGGTTATCTGGACTAATCGCCAGAGACCAAATTGCTCCGCTATGTCCTTCCAAATTATACTTGAGATTCCAGGTTTTCGTATCCCAGACATAGATAGTTTTGTCTCCACAACCACTAACCAACATTTTATCATCTGAACTAAAGGCTAAAGCTTTGATAAAACTAGGATGCTTTAGGGTAAGAAATTTCAGAAATTTATCATCTTTAATGGGCAGTTCCCAAATCAGCATTTTCTTGTTTGTACCAGCAGTAGCTAAAGTTTGCCCATTGGGAGAAACAGCAAGAGCATAAACATAGCCTTGATGTTCGCTTAAACTGTGTATGACTCTACCGCCATTAGTTTCTAATTGCCAGATTTTGACAGTTCGATCTCGACTACCACTAATCAGTGTGCTCCCGTCAGGACTAACAACAAACCCATCGATCGGCTCGGAATGTCCCTTCAACGGTTTATACAAGAGTTTTCCTGTATTGGCATCCCATACCTTAATGCTTTTATCTGCGCTGGCAGTAAACAGGAGTTTATTGTCTTGACTAATATTTGCTAGTACCCAATCTGATTTTTCCTGCACAAATTTTTTCTGTAAATTTCCCCGTGCAACATCCCAAAACAGAACTGTTCTGTCATCACTGGAACTGAAAAGAGTTTTACCATCAGATGTGAAACCAAGCGAACAGACTACTTTTTCATGTTTTGTGAAATTATGGATGGGTTCAGGAGCAAAAAGAACTTCTCCTCCTAAATTAGCTTTGGGAAATCTCTCCTCAAAATCCTTGAGATGCTTCAAGAAACTAATAACCAAGTGCTTAAGCGCTGTTTCTCGATCTTTGACTTCTTGTAAAGATTTTTCTTGGTCTACATGAGCTAGTTCTTTTAATTTTTTAACTAGATCCAACAGGAGAATGTTTTCTGAGGATGGTTTTAAGGCTTTAAGATCAGATTTTACCCTATCAATTAATACATAAGCAATAGGAATCTCTAACTGGAAAGGTTTAGGAATTGCACCTGGCTTCTTTTTCATCGAACCATCAGGTTGGAGGGTTGCAAAGTCCATACCAATAGAACTTACAGGAATTAGACGTACTGGACAACCAGCTTTAACTCTACTATGAACTACATTTTTAAAGTCAGGGACTTTTTCTAGCAAGCGTTTTCTTACTTCTGAGAGATCGTCACAACGACACTCAACAAGCAAATCCCACTTACTGATAATAAAATGAACTGGCGTGTCTCTGTTACATTTATGTACCAGTTTCATCATGTTGGGTAAATGTTTCTGTAACCAGCGATTAACATCTTCAGTATTTAGGTCTTTGTCCTGCATGAATTTCAACAATTTTAGACCATCAATCATCACCAACACTGCATCAGCATTAGGGACATTTTTGTCAAAATCCAAAACTTCGTATTCACCTGGCAATATGTCTGTAATTATTCCTCCCCCATAGTCAATATAGGTAAACTGACAAACTGGAAAGTTTTCAAGACTAGGATTCTTAACACAACAAGTAAATGTGTTCTTCGTTAACTCCCTTGTTGCATAAGGCCAAGGACCTTTAGCAATAATTTGTGCATAAATTTCATTCAGTTTGATACATTGCTGATGATCGGGGACTTCCAGGAAAAGTCCTTCCCTGGTTGAAGTAGATAATTGCCTAAAAAGACTAGCTACAAATACTGTTTTGCCTGCTCCAGATGGTCCTAAAATAATAATATTGTAATTTTTCATACTTATTTAGTTTTAATTTTCATCTTCATAATGATTACCTTATTGCTTTAGTCGATCTACGATGATTTTAGAGTCAGGAAAATCTTGGCTCAGTTTATTGCTAATATATAAAAAACTTTTTAAAGCACTTTTAAAGGCTGTTGTTTTATCATTAATTTTGCCGATAGATTCATCTCTTATTTGACGTAACTCAGCTAAATTTTTATCGTTTTCTTCAATTTTTTTCTTGGCTGCTCCTAACAATAAGTTGTCAACTTTTTTGAGTGCTTATTTTATAAATTTTATCAATAATTCTTCCTCAAACTTCTCTTCATCTAAGATAATTGAAACTAAAAAATTAACAGTTATATCAATCAACATCTTGAATTTTAATGTTGCTCGTAATAATTGATTTAATATACTATCTTCACCAATACTTTCGTTGCTAAGAGTAATGAGTTGGTCAAGATTTACCTGAATCTCTTTCTCTAAAAGATCGGGTATAACACAAGATACAGGAACTTCCATGTGAAAAGGACGTGGAATTGAACCTGCAATCTTTTTCATACTGCCATCAGGTTGAGGTGTTGCAAAACCAGAACCGATTGAACTTACTGGAATCAGGCGTACTGGAGAACCTTCTTGATTTCTATTAACAACTAATTCTTTAAACTCAGGAATTTCTAGGAGGCGATCGCTTATTTCTTTTAAACCAAAATTATCATTTTCCAGCAAATCCCATTTACTAATTACGAACTGAATAGGTGCTTGACAATAGGACATCCATTTAATTATTGGAGGCAAGTCAAACTTTAAAAATTGACTATTTTTTTCTTGATTACTATTATTAATTAAGGCTTGAATTTTTTGACCATCTAAAAGACCCAAAATTGCATCAGCTTGTTTGATTATTTCTTGTAGCTCATAATCATCTTCCTCCATCTCCGCGAACCGTGCGCCAGCATAATCAAAATAAATAAACTGACAAATTGGAAAGTTTTCCAGATTAGGATTCTGGATATAACAAGTAAACTTCCACTTTGATAACTCATCACGTCTGGTTGATTCAGGCCATTTTCCAATAATCAAGTTTGTGTAAATATCATTCAGTAGTTTCTGTGATTCAAAATCCTCAGCTTCAAGATAGAAACCATATTCTCCTTGGGTTGATAACGATCTAAACATACTGGCCAGGAATACAGTTTTGCCTGCACCAGAAGCTCCTAAAGTTAATATTTTGTAACTTTTCATTGCCTACATTTCCTCTGAAAATATAACGATGCCAAGCGTAATGCTACTAGAGCAATTTCAACAGTTTTTTTGGATATTCTGAGTCTAGCATTACTTTTTAAGCTGAGGAGAGAAACTGCCTTTCAATAATTGATAATTGATAATGGATAATTGGTAATTACCTCTCCCTAAAAGGAAGAAGATTGAAAAAAAGGAAAATTTTTTCTCTCTTGGTCGATTGGATATGGCGAGGAGACCTCGCCATCCCATCCTGACGGACTGCTCCGCAAACGACCGCTTGTTTATCCTTTAAAGGAGAGACTTTAAGCCTTAATTATTCGGCAAGTCTCGCTCGAAGATAATTTTAGGGAAAGTTATATTGAAATAATTGAAATAGGGATACTTAAGTAAAAATATATTAAATTTTTCAAACTTTTTTTGATTTGGATAAATTTAGATGTTTTGAAGAAGGATATTTACAAGGAATTGAGATTTTAGCCTTTTACAACAGTTTTCAAGTCAATGAACCACATAAAAAAATGATAATTATGTAGGGACATTGCATTCAACCTCCCTACCATTTGTCAAAAATATTTATCAAATTGGTATAATGAATAAAAAAAGTCTAACTTTAACCGGATTATTTTTAACAACTATCCTCCTAATAACAATAAACTTATTTTCTGCCCAGAATGCCGAAAGTAAATCACAAAACCCTCTATCTCTTGGTTTTCAAATCATTAGTAATTCTCAGGGAACAACTCTTTATCAAAAAGATTTAGATTATCTACAAATTGTCGATCTAACTCAAGGCGCAAAAATCAATTTTATCTACGGAAATATCACAGACTTAGGTACTCAAAAAGGAGCTTACGGCGGTAACGATCCACAATTTGAACGTCAGACAATATCACAAGTATGGTCTAACTTATATTCAGAAAATTCAAGTTTATTTTGCATCACTAACGGTCAATTTTTTAGAAACGATAAAAACTCCTCTACAGGGTTAGCATTTCCTGTTAAGTCAGATGGAATTATAGTTAGTGACGGTTATGCCGGAGAAATAGAATTTCCCGATGAAAAGTTAATCCTAGAAGTCTGGAATGATAGAGCATTAATTACTAAATTTCAGCCAAATAATCTCCAATTATCAACAGCACCTAATCTTATTGTTGGTTTACAGGAAAATGCTGATAAAGGAATTGAAGATAAAACAGGTAGAACATTTATTGGAGTTAAAGACAAAGATGGCGATCGCCTTAATGAAACAATTTTAATTTTTACTTCTAAACAAGCAACTCAACTTCACGCTGCTAAAATTTTGAAAAGTTTCGGTGCAACTCAAGTAATCATGTTAGATGGTGGAGGTTCGACACAATTAATTTGTCAGGGAAATAGTTATATACATTCACCAAGAAGTATCCCTCAAATGATTGCTATTTTTAGTGGAAATGAATGAATAAAGAGGGAAAAAGGAAAAAGAATTTAGTAATCTAGGAGAGCCGGATTAAATAGGGTTTGCGCTCAAAAGTTTTATGAGTGAGGGTAGGAGACAGGAGAAAAGGGAATGAGCGAGGAGGTAGGAGTAAGAATTGTCCCTTGATTTTTCTGCCCAACTATGCGCCTAAAATACTAACTTTTTGAGCGTGAAGAGCTGAAAACCAGGCACTTTTTAAGGGTAAAAAAAAGGCTAAAACCTTTATCTGTAAATACTTTTAGATTTAATTAGCCAGCCCTAAATATTAAAAAACAAAGACTGCTGTTGACTAAACGTCAAAAATATAGACTATCCTAGACAAACCATGCTAACCTTGAGTAAAATAATTCAATCTTAGGAATGGCCAAATCTCATGGTTCCTTGAGAGGGATAGAAGCCAAAATTGAATATCATCCTGTCTTTGAGGAACTCGGATCATTGTATGAATCCTGGAAACGGTCTGCTCTCAACTGGATGCAAACTGAGAAGTTGTCAGAATCTGTTGTCGAAAAACGTTTAATGAAGCAGTTTAATATCCAATGGGCATGGGCTGATTCAATCGCCACTGAAGCTACTCAATGCTTAAGCCAATTAAAGACAGCTAAAACTAACAACATTGCTAAACTAGAACTACAAATTCAAGCTAAGACAAATGCTGCTAAAAAACTCATCACTAAACTAGAAAAAACTTTAAAATTAGCAACGAAAAAAGGTTTCCCACATATACAAGCACGAAATAAATTTGCTCATCAATTACTAGGTTTAAAAAGTAAAATTCAGTATTTGCAGCGTCTGAAACGAAAATTAAAGAAGTTAAAAAATACAGAACGTTTACACGTTTGTTTTGGTTCAAAGAAATTATTTAACGCTCAACATAATTTAGCAGAAAACGGATATCAAACCAGACAGGAATGGGTTTTTGATTGGAGAAAGAAACGTTCAGGCAGGTTTTTCTGTGTGGGAAAATCTCAGTCAGGCGGTGGAACTATGATGAAAGTTTTCCCATTACAAGAGGATGGATTGTACCAACTACAAATTCAAGTACCTAGACCATTACAGGATAAATATGCTCAGAAAATACAGTTAGTTTTTTCTGTTTATGACAGGAGTGGTCGATATAGAAGCTCAGACTTAGATTATGCTTTAAATAATTTAAAACCCATCACAATTTCTATTTTTCGTCGGGAACACAAACGAGACAATTGGTACATACATCTTTCTACTTATGTACCAGAAATTCCAGTAGTTCATACTAGAAAAAATGGCTGTATAGGTGTTGATTTTAATGCCGACTCCATTTCAGTTACTTATGTTAAATGGGATGGCAACATTGAATACTTAAAAGAAATCCCCTATAAGTGGAAAAATAAAACTACAGGACAACGGCAAGCATCCATGAGAAATAGTGTTTCTCAAATAGTCGAATTAGCAGAGTTTTTTGAATGTGCAATAGCCATTGAATCTCTAGATTTTACCAAGAAAAAATCCAAGATGAGTGAGGAAAGTAAAGTTTATAATGATATGCTTTCTAATTTATCTACAGGAATGTTTAGAGAGGCTTTAGAGTCACGTTGTAGAAGATTTGGAGTTGAATTAATCAAAGTTAATCCAGCTTTTACCAGTGTGATAGGAATGATTAATTATATGGGTAAATACGGCCTAAATAGTGGTACTGCTGCTGCTTTAGTAATTAGTCGTAGAGCCTTAAAGTTATCAGAAAAAATCCCCAAATGTTTGTTGAAACCGGAGGATGTCAACAAACATGATTGGAGTCATTGGAGGCGAGTTGCTAGTTTTATTAAACTGCATCGTATTCAGAGGACTCAACTTTTTCAATGGAAGAAAGCCCTAGAGGGTATCCTCACCCATAGTTTATGGGCGGAACATGAACTTTCACAGCAAGTACACATTGAAACGGGTGAGCCACAAACTCATTTGCAATCACCGATGGCAAATGTCTAGCGCGTGTCTAGTTTTCAAGAAGGTGGAAGTCCAGAGAAAATTTATTTTACTTGTATGATAATCAAATTATTTTACAAGAGAAATTTCTTGATCTGCGACTACTTCTGAGTTTGCATTATCAGCAATATTATCCTCAATTAAATCTAGTTCACCACCAGGTGCTTCAGGATGCTGTTGAACAAATGTTTCTTCTACTGGTACTTCCATAGACTCATCACTAGCATCAACATTAGCTTCTGCTTTACGAGAAATATAACGAGTAGCAAAAAAAGCACCTAACCCAGTTAAACCTAGTGTACCAGCAGCGATACCAGCAATAGCAAAGTCAGACTTACCAGGAAATTTTTTGCTTAACCAAGAATCTAGTGACATTAAAGATTTTTCTGATGATGTGGAGCTTTTACCTTTGCCACTAAAAGGACAAGCTTCTACAGAATTAGCAAAAAGTACACCACTAGCGATCGCTACAGTAGAAAAGGCAGTGGCCATAATATTCAGCTTTTTCATTTTTGTTTGGTTTGTAAAGTAACTTTAGGAATGTAATGTTAACAGCAATTTCCCAAAGTTGCAACTAATACTCTTTCACGGAACTCATGCATTCAAAAGTCAAAAGTAAGCTTTTATCAGCTCAGAACTTTGACGCTACAGTAATTTCAGAAAATTATTTCGCACTTAAATTGACATAAGAAAAAAGCTTTGTTATCTCCTGCTGACTAAACTTATAAATCAATTGGTAGATACAAGTTTTTTATATTAGGAAAAAACCTATAGCAATCCTATTTAAGTTGTAATATTTTGGTGGTAGGGGCTAATAGCCATTCGCCCCTACAGGAGTTAGGTAGGAGAGTCGTCGGATTGGCGACATACAGTCAGGAGTCATGATTTTAAAGGTTTTTAGCGCCAATTAACTATTATAAAAACTATCACAACTAATTTAGGATTGCTATAACTACTAAAAAATAATAAATGAGGTTTATTCCTTAATAATTAAATTAATTTTATTCCTCTGAATCAACCTCACTTATTTCTTGATTGGGATTGAGACAAGTAGCAAATAATTCTTCTGTTGATAATTTAACATTAGCACTTAAACCAATCACACAGGAGGAAAAACTTTCTGGCAATAAACTAAGACGACAACTTTCTAATACAGTAGCTTCATTAGATGTATCTTTAACTGACTTATTAATCTTTTTCACACAAGTTCCTAATTCATCAACTCTTCTCACCCTTTGACAATTAAATAAAATTTCTTCTGCCGGAAGTTCTTCTGTTGTATTATCATAAATTTTTGTGACACATCTTGATAAATCTCTAGGCTTTAAAGCTGCACCACAAGCATTAGCTACTTCTGACTCAGATAAACCTATGCTTAATAAATCCCTAGAGCAAATTCTAAATGATTTTCTATTTGCTTGGGCTGTTGCTACTTCAGGAATAACCATCAACAAACTACAACTAAAAAGTTGTATTGCTGCTAAAAATATCCAGCGTTTACTCAAGTATTTCTTAGGTGCAGATAAGGGAAATTTATCAGAGAAATTCATATTAGCCATAACAAATAATAAAAGTTAAACTCAATAGTAGACAATTGACAAAGTAGCAATTCAATAGTATATGATATAGGATTGTGGCTAAATTTTACATTAATGAGGAAATTATTATGTCTAGATATAGAGGTCCACGTTTAAGAATAGTGCGTCGCCTGGGCGATTTACCAGGACTAACTCGTAAAAGTGCCAGACGTGCTTATCCACCTGGTCAACATGGTCAAAATCGCAGAAAGCGTTCAGAATATGCGATTCGACTGGAAGAGAAACAGAAACTACTATATAACTATGGTCTTTCTGAACGCCAACTCCTACGTTATGTAAAAAAGGCTCGTCGTGCAGCAGGTTCTACAGGGCAAGTATTACTACAATTTCTAGAAATGCGTTTAGATAATACCGTATTTCGTTTAGGAATGGCTCCAACTATTCCCGGCGCAAGACAGTTAGTTAATCATGGTCATGTAACAGTTAATGGTAAGGTAGTAAGTATTGCTAGCTATCAGTGTAAGCCAGGAGAGGTAATTAGTGTTAAAGAAAAAGAAAAATCTAAGGAAATGGTAAAGACTAATCTCCAATATCCAGGTTTAGCTAATATTCCTAGCCATTTAGAATTTGATAAAGACAAACTGGTTGGTAAAGTTAATGGTGTTGTGGAACGGGAGTGGGTGGCGCTTCAAATTAACGAACTCTTAGTTGTAGAATATTATTCCAGACAAGCCTAATTTTTCTTTTTCATAGCAAAAGGAAGTAAGGTATAGCGCTACGCGCAAGTCAAAAGTTAAAAATCAAAAGTTAAAAGTCAAAAGTAATCCCTGACTGAGTTTTAGCATTTGTAAATCTCCTAACCTTTGCTGCGACTGCTATAAAAGTTTGATTATTATATCTAATTGTTTGGGCTATTCCATAATTTTTAGTAGTTAAACAGTAAATATAGATAGGAAAAAGAATGTAGGGAGGTTCCATGGAACCTCCCTACAAAGTTTTGAGAATTTGACTTTTAACTTTTGACTTGATCAAGTCCTGCCTTTTTTTTCTTACTTTTGACTTTTGACTTTTGACTTTTAACTTTCCTTTTATCCTCCAATTTGCGACATAGTTCGACTATAAATTCCAGTAGTACCAGACTTTCTTTGCTTAAAATTAATTTCTGGTTTTATACCTAATAAATATTCGACCTGCTGCCGTAACTCTCCAACAGAAACTCCATTACGCAGACCATTTTTTAAATCTATTTGACCCATTTCATTCAAAAGGCAAGGTCTTAACAATCCATCCGCAGAAAGACGCATTCTATTACAGCGATCGCAAAAGCATTCGGACATTTGACTAATAAACCCCAGGGTTCCCTTTGCTCCAGGAATTTGAAATATATCGGCAGGTCCATTTCCTCGGACAAAAGATTCTGTTAGTCCCCATTTTTTCCTTATCCTTTGCCGTAATTCTTCAGAAGAAATCCAACCTCTATCATCAAATAATTTATCATTACCTATGGGCATAAATTCAATAAATCGAATGTGCCAATTACGGTCAATAGTTAAAGCTGCTAAATCTAAAACTTCATGGTCATTAACCCCAGGAATAACAACTACATTTATTTTTAAAGGGTCAAAACCCACTTCATAAGCAGCTTGAATACCATTCCAAACAAGTTGCCAACGACTACGACCTCTATTACCAATAATTAAATTAAAAGTATCTGAGTCTAGAGAATCTAAACTAATATTAATTCTACTTAAACCAGCTTGATATAAATCTTTTGCCATATCTGCTAATAAAAATCCATTAGTCGTCATAGATAAATCTTTTGTTTCTGGAAAAGAAGCGATCGCCTCA
Source organism: Dapis brunnea BLCC-M229 (assembly GCF_050015995.1). Lineage (NCBI taxonomy): Bacteria > Bacillati > Cyanobacteriota > Cyanophyceae > Oscillatoriales > Microcoleaceae > Dapis > Dapis brunnea. The sequence goes on from NZ_JBNHEP010000097.1 coordinate 47,290, forward strand.
ATCAAATCTACAAGATCAGGACGTAATAAAGGTTCACCTCCAGTCAAGCGAAACCTAGTAAAACCGACAGGAATAAACACCTCTTTAAGTAGAGTTAGTAATTCATTATTAGTCAATAAATTTTGTTTTAAGATATAGTCAATTTCTTCACCTTCTGGCATACAATATTGACACCGAAAATTGCAACGATCTATCAAACTAATTCTGAGATAATCAACCTTGTTCATATTAAAATTTATATGTTAAGACAATGTTAATTTTACTTTATTGGCTGGATATTTGCCAGTTATAGTCATTTTTTTTTATACTCCAATTTATCTAAGTAGGTAGGTCAAATTAAATAGAAAATGATTGTTGAGAGGGAACAGGGGAACATAAGAAATGTGGATAGTGATTAAAGAATTTCTCTCAGCTCACCTGGCATCTGCCTATTGGTTTTATATTTTTTTACACCCACCTACTTAAATATTGCTAGTCTTAGTAAAAATTTCGGTAGTCAACACCTAAATAATTTTAGAGTATTCCCATACAGGTTAGGAAAAAATAGGTTTGTTTAAATGATACTATAACAATTACTACCTCAGCTATTAGCTATCAGCTTTTTAATTTTTCTCTAGATGTTGACTTGAGCAGATTAGTTGCCGTACTCGATCAACATAAAAGCTGCTATATCAGTATTGGTAAGGAGTATTGTTGATATTTCAATTGACTGTATAATTTTTAGTGTTTATTCTTAGATAAGATTCTTCTTCAAATATCTAACTTTGTCAGCAGCATTCAGCTAACAGCTAAGAGCTGACGGCGATTAATTTATTATCTTTGAAAGAGGAAGTAGAATTGAAAGATTGAGCAAAAATTAAAAGTTACTCTCAAAGTAGATTAAAGACTGTTTGTCAAATAAGTATTAAGAGAGATGCGTAGTGACTAAAATCTAAAAGCGGTAGTACTTAAAGAGATTGAAATTTGGTAGATACCAGAGGTGGAAAGGTACATATATTCCTAGATTTTTAACTGACAAGTAGTTGTCTTGATTTTTTCCTCCCTCCATACCAGTTAAGTGTTAAGTTTTAAGTGTTCCCTATCTCCTTTTTATATTTCCTGATACATTCAGTCTCTTAGCTAATCTTCCTCATTAATTAAAAAGCTATTAGTGCATTATGCTCTAGAAAAAACTGACTGCTAATACTTGAATGCTTACCTAACTTTTTATAATATATAGCAATATGATTTGAGTTGTGAGATATTGGATAATTTTAGGGAACAGGCACTATTGCTACAGGCAACAGGGAAGAAGAAAAAAATGTATCTTAATTCATAAAATAATTGCTATATTCTATGCCTTTAAACGAACACCTCAATTCTCACATCTGATTCCTGATTGCTATAGCAGTTTTCATATTAATCAGGTACAGTATTTTTTTATCTTCCTTCTTCCTTTTTCCTTTTTCCTTATTCTCTTTTCCCTAAAATCGAAAACTTGTAAAATTAAGCAGATCATGTATAAATTAAAATCTCTATTTATCAAAACTCCATCCCAAGAAACTGAGAATGAACTTGATGAACTCCCAAAAAACATTACTTCTAGTTTAAATCAACAAATTCAGGCTTTACCTTGTCATTCTGGATATCTCGAAATTGTGCAATCTACTTTAGAACAAGCATTACTTCAATGGCAAAATAATCCAGAGACAAATGAACTGGTAATTCTCAGTAGTTCTATAGAACCTTTATCCCAAATTATTCAGTCAGCTTTAGCTAACTGGAATTATGAAGGTATCGAAGATATTAAGTTATTATCCTGGTCAAATAGACCTAAAGATTCCTGGAATATTGTTCCTAATTTACAAAAAGATTTAGGTCTGTCTGCAAAGTTAGATGTTGATAATAATTCTGGGAAATTTAAGGAATTGGTAGTTATTCCTTGTTTTGAGTTTTGCTTCCTACGACAAATACATGGTTTAGATGGAATTGAATTTTTAAGAAATAGAATCTTTCAAGACCACTCTCGATTTTGGTTAATTGGTTGTAATTCTTTAACATGGCAATATCTTGATCATGTTTATAATATTAAGTCTTACTTTGAAAAAACTCTATCATTACCAACTCTGACAGGAGAAGAAATTATGGAATGGTTGACTCCTGTAATTAATCAACTGGAGTTTAAAAACAACGATCGAGATGAGGAAAAACAAATTGCTAAAATCAAAGAAAATTTTGATTCTTTATCCTATGTTTCCCAAGGATTAAGTTCAGTAGCTGCTCAATTATGGTTACAATCTTTAAGTATAGCAAATCTGGAAAATATTAATACTCAAAATGTTAATACTCAACCAGAAGATACAGAAACTATTCTGGTGGAGTACAAAAAAATTAAATCATTAGATTTACCAGAATCAGAATTTACGGCTGATGACCGCTATCTTTTATTTTCTATGCTTTTGCACAAAGAAATTAATTTATATGACCTAGCTTTGAGTTTAGGAGAATCTGAAAGTATCATTCAATTCCAAATTGAAAAATTATTACGCCTGGGAATAATTCAACCTTTAAATAATTTATTTAGCGTTCATCCTGCATATTATTTAAAACTGTGTAGGCATTTAAAAAAATATAATTTTATAACTGACTTAATAGAATGACTTTATCTTTAAATTATCTAGAATTAACAATTTTTTTTCATCTTAATATACTCACAGTAGAAAATGGATTAAATGGAATAAGCATCAAGAATATAAATTTTCAGACTATTCTACAAACAGTAATTGCTCTATTTCTTGCTTATGGTTTTCTGATCAGCGTTAAATTTTTAAGTAAGTGGTTGTCAGAAAGAGTACCTTTAAGATTTCGAGCGGCAGCTAAACAATCAGAGCCTTTTCTACAAGCCTTAATTTTATTTACTACTACAATTTATGTACTAAGTTTATTCTTGCAACTTTCGACTCAAAATTTATTAGCAATAACAGGTACAATTGCTGTAGCTTTGGGTTTCGCTTTTAAAGATTATGTTAGTTCTCTAATTGCTGGAGTAGTAGCTCTATTTGAAATTCCCTATAGAGTTGGAGATCGGGTAAAAATAGGAGACAATTATGGTGAAATTGTTAGTTATGATTTGCGGGGAATTCGTTTACTAACTATTGAAGATAATCTCATATTTATTCCCCATAATAAAATTTGGAATGAGCCAATATCTAATGCTAATAATGGCGCATTAGAAGCTCAAGTTACAACTAATTTTTATTTAGCTCATGAAGTAGATTCTGAACTGGTGATTAAAATTTTATATCTTGCTGCTTATACAAGTAAATACACTCAATTAAAACTGCCGATTAGAGTATTAGTTGAGGAAAAACTTTGGGGAACTCAATTTCAGTTAAAGTCTTATCCTATAGATGCCAGGGATGAATATATTTACAAAACTGACTTAGTGAGGCGAGTGAAACAAGCTTTTGCTCAACATAATTTTACTTATCCTAAAAGTTATTTCAGTAACGAATAAATATATAAGTAGTTGTGCAAAATAAATTTCCTAGTTGAGGGAGGAAACAGGGAAAAGGGAAAAGGGATTCAATAGGATGTGTAATTAATTTTGTTTATAAACTTGATTGTGAGATATTGTAGGCTTTTAGGCAATAGCTAATATTGCAACAGAGAAGAAAAAAGATAAATAATATATAGAAATAAATAATATAAAATCTCATCTATTCTTTCTACATCTCTTTGAGAGTAGGGAGCAGGGTTCAAAGACATAATATATCTTGGCTTAATACCGATAATCGTTAAAAAAATGACTGAAGCTTACTTATTACTTAATAACTGAAGTTTTATCGGAAGTATAGCATTCTTTTTGGGAATTGGTATAACTTCTAGGATGGGAAAAACTACTTCTCCTTTTGTGTTTATAGGATTATTTTTAATAATTTATATAAGTAAAATTAAACACTGGTTTCAAAATATTTAATTGACTAAAACAAATATTTGACAAAATTTATACTATTAACCTTCCTGTGAGTAGTAAGCTTTAAACCTAATTTTCTTGGTCATCGGGATACACCGAAGTACGCCTCATACTTTTATACCGCTAAACTCAGAAATTTATTCTACTGCTTACCGACAAACCAGCTATAGAAAATAGAATGGTGGGTTGCCTGATTTTTGGTTAATAATTGACAAAAAATAAATCAAAAGATATCAATATAATAAGATTTATCAAAAAAAAATAATAAGATTTATCAAAAAAAATAAACAAAAGTAATGATTAACATTTAGCAATTAGTAATATAGCCCACCCTGGCCTAAAAATACATTTATGTAAGCTCCCAGAGCATCTAGGAGAGAATTAACAAAACTTCACTAGCTTAATAACTAAGTTGAGCATAAAAAAAAGATGATAAATTTTGCAACATTATTAAGAGGTACTAGGATTTGAAAGCCAACTTAAAAAAATTAGTTTCCTAACGCACAATTTTAATATCTATCACACTCGTAGTCTGGAGTACATGGTTAACTTTACTCGGTAATTGGCAAATAGCCCTAACAATGGTCTTTGGGTCAGCGATCGCTGGGGGGACAAGTTTGGGGGGAGAAGCTGTCGCATTTCCGGTTTTTACCAAAATTCTGCACATTTCACCTTCTGATGCTAAAATATTTTCCCTTGCCATTCAAAGTGTAGGTATGACTGCTGCTGCCGTTGCAATTTTTTTAACTGGAATTAAAGTAGAATTACGGGTAATTTTTTGGGGTAGTCTAGGTGGCTTTTTAGGAGTATTTATGGGCTCTGGTTTTTTAGCCCCTCTTATACCCCCTGATGTAATTAAAATGTCTTTCACTGTTATGCTCACCAGCTTTGCGATTACTTTATTAAAATTAAACCAACAGCCGAGAGAGTTACATACAGCTATGCCAGTTTGGACAGTTAAAGAGCAGAGAATTTGGCTAATAGCTGGATTTCTTGGAGGGATGATGAGTGGTTTAGTTGGTAGTGGTATTGATGTCTTTACTTTTTCTGTCATGGTAGTTTTGTTTGGCCTTTGCGAAAAGGTTGCTACCCCCACCTCCGTAATTCTAATGGCGGTTAATGCTATGGCTGGATTTATTTTACAAGTCTTTGTTTTCCAGGATTTTATAGATCCAGTCCGTAGTTATTGGTTTGCAGCAATTCCAGTAGTTGTTGTTGGGGCACCTCTTGGGGCAATATGTTGTAACCTTTTGCGCCGAGAAACTATTGCCAATATCCTGATTGGTCTAATTTTTATAGAAGTTGTTTCCTCTTTAATTGTGATTAATTTGACATCAATAGTAATGTACTCCAGCTTGATAGCTTTAGTCGTATTCTCCTGTTTAAATTACTGGATGTACCGCACGAAAATCTATCATCAAAATCAAAAAGAATCTTATAATTACGAGTTTTCTAAGCAAGAGTCGTCAACTTCTGCGGGCTAAAGCCCCGCAGCTTGAGCCACCCAAGGCTTAACTAAGAGTTGGCTAGACCACAGAGCCAAAAACGATAACACCTCTGGGTATTTCCCTAGCCCGGACTATTTGTTGGCTTTCTTGGGTGAAGGCATTGCGTCAATGCAAGACACAACGTTTTTGGTGGTCTTAGGGACACACAACTTGTTCTAATAGGATTATCTCCATGATTAGAGTACCGGTTCACAATCCAGACGGTTCCCCTGCAATGCCGACAAAAGCATCGCGGGCCTGCCGTTGGGTAAAGTCCGGAAAAGCTACAGAACATTGGAATGACATCGGCTTGTACTATGTCCGTCTGGTAGCTGAACCATCAGGTCGTAAAACTCAGAAAATAGCAGTTGGCTGCGACCCTGGCAAAAACTATACGGGAATCGCGGTTCAATCTGCTAAGTTCACCCTTTTTACAGCCCATTTGGTTTTGCCTTTCGACCGCGTTAAAGGACGGCTTGGCTCTGCTGTTATCAAGGAAGGCAAAGTAATTAAAAATGTTAGAAACCGAGCATTGCAACGTCGGGTACGGCGTGGTAGAAGGATTAACACAAAAGTACCTTTTAGCCTACGCGCTCATCGCCAAAAACGATTTAATAATCGCACTAAAAAAGGAAAAATAGCTCCATCTATTCGAGCTTCTAGGGAAATGGAAATCAGAATAATAACTGAAATTTCTCAAGTATTTCCTATTAGCAAAATTGTTTACGAATTGGTTAAAACTGATGTCGATTTAACTAGCGGTAGAAAAAGGGCGCGTTCAGGCCAAGGGTTTTCTCCCGTCATGGTGGGGCAACACTGGTGTGTAGAGCAACTTAAGTCTATTGCCCCAGTTAAAACTGTTTATGGTTGGCAGAAAAATAATAACGGGACCAGTCAAATCCGCCGATATTTAAAGCTGGAGAAAATCAAAGATAAAAAGGCTCAAGTACCAGAATCTCATGCAGTAGATGGGATTGCTTTGGCGGCAAGTGAGTTTGTCCGTCACGGCGTAACCCCGGGTAAAAAAAGCGATATTTGGGGATGGAAAGGTTTGATTAACATTACTCCTTGCATTTTCCGAGTTATAACCAGACCTGCCTATTTCCGTCGCGCTTTGCACTTTGATAATGCTGAGAAAGGCGGTATTCGCAAACGCAAAGGAGGGACAATTACTCCTTTTAATGTCCGCTATGGCGATAAAGTTTTAGCAAAAAAAGCAGGGTTTACTTACATTGGATGGGTTGGTGGCTTCACTGATGCTAAAGCCAAAAACATTAGCGTTTATGACCACAACTGGAAAAGACTCGGACAATTTTCTCACTCGAAAGTCCAACTTATTCGTCGTTCAAATAAACTTTGCGTTATTTAATCAGCCACGGCGATTGAAATCGCCGTTTGCCTTTCCTCCACGATGCAAAAAAGACGTGGATTCCAGGCTCTCGATTAGTCCTCTTGAAGAATTGCTATGTCAAAATATTAGAATAGTTAATTCCGTAAGGTGCTATGCACCTTGCGGGTTTCAAATTTTATGGAGAATTAAGTGCAATGACGATTCAACGTCAGTACAGTTTGCCCAACTGCAAGTTAATTTTGCAAGGCTTGAGTGATACTGGAGGAACTAACTTAAGTCCAGGGCAAGTATTATCTATATTAATGAGTGCTGAATGTCATATTAATGGCCAAGAGCCACCATTAACTGGGGGACGAGATTTTTTTGAAAGTTTGGTCAGGCAAGTTAGTAGCTATGCTCAGGAATTTCTGAGTGGCATATCTTCCCCTAGACACCATAGTGAGAGCCAAGAGTTGCTACAGTTAAATAAAATAGATGTCAATCTGCACAGGTTAACTCTTTTTGATGGCAATGTTTCTGGTGGAAATATTGCGGATCAAAAACCTGGAAGAATTATTGATTTAACTACAGTTCAGTTATTCGATCTGGTTGAGGCCATAGACCAGTTTTTTGCCGATTCTCTGACTTTACCAGATTTCTCTTTGGCAGTAAGACCTATTTCTCGAAGACAAGCCAAGTCAGGAGAGCCTGTAGCCCAAAAAGTTCTACCGGCTGCTGTGGGAATGTCGGGTTTAGCAGTAGCAGCCTTGGCTCTATTCTTTGTACCTATTCCAGAAGTACAACGTCCAAAAGATCCTCAACCACAATCAAATGAGAGTGTGGGTAATTTAGAGACATCTCCTACAAGTACCTCGGAATCTCCTTTGAATCCTACCCCAAAACCTGAAGCTTTGGACTCTTCTGCAGAATCGACTGCTATAGATGATTCAGATCAGATAGGTGCTTCTGAGGAGAGACTAGCTGAAGAAAATTTAGAGTCATTTTTGACTACCAGTTCGGAAATTACCGATCCAGCAGAGATTGAAAAATTGCAGAATTTACTCTCTGCAACAATTGATGATGCTTGGAAAATAGAAATTAGCGCAGATTTAATTTATCGTGTAACAGTGGCTGCTGATGGTTCTATTATTGGCTACAAACCAATAAATCCTGCTGCTGCTGATGAGGTGGATAAAACTCCTCTACCAAATTTACTGAACCAACAGGCAGTAGCTGGAGATAATAGTCAATCTACCGCTGAGTTTAAGGTCTTGTTTAGTGAACAAGGTTTCCTAGAAGTAGAACCTTGGCAAATATAAAGTATATTGTCTTATTCTCTCTAAACCAGTTTTTGAGGTAGGATTCAAATTGAAAGTGTCTCCAATGGAAAAACCGTGAGTAAATCTTCTCCCGATCAGATTAACCCTAGGTCTCCGGGTATGGGTCTGTTAATACTATCCTTAATATTTCGATTGTTACTGCTGGTGGTAGCTAGCGGTTTTTCCTGGGTGTTGGGAATGGCGATCGCTGTTCAATATCCCTCTACTTCTCAAGAGACACCCATAGCAGAAAAACTACTTCGTGGAGCTAAGGGTATAGTATCTAAAAAACAGTTGCCCCAATCGGAAAGCGCCACCCCTGAATCTACTCCAGAAACTCTGAAGCTCCAAGTTGAACTAACTGAGGCACAGAGACAGGAACTACAAACAGAACTTAAACAATTACAAACACAGTTAAATACTCTTATTGGTGAGACCACAACTTTAGAAAATCAATTAGGTGTCAGTAGACCCGAGCAAAATTTAGAGGCAAGATTGGATCTGATTGCTAAACAATTAGTTGTCCCCCTTTCTGCAAGTGAGAATGAACAAATAAATAAACTTTCTCAGCCAGTTTTTACTCAAGATACCAAAATGGTGACGCTTCCTCGTGATGTTTTGTTTGAGTCGCGTAGTAATACAATTCGTTCTGAGGGAAGGATTATTCTAGACAATTTAATTGGTGAATTGAAAAATTACAAAGAGGCGACCATTAGTGTTTCTGGTCATACTGATAGTCGAGGTAAAGTCAAGGTAAATCGAGAATTGTCATTTTTACAAGCTGAAGCAGTGGCAGAATATTTATCAAAAAATCTGGGTCAAAGGTATCGTTTGCTAGCTATTGGTTATGGAGAATCTCGCCCTATAGCAGAAAATGATTCTCAAACTAATCGACAACGTAATCGTCGAATTGAGGTGAAAATTAATTCTAGAAAATAGACATCTCCAGATAAAGAGGGAGTAGGGATTCATTAATGGATAATTGATAATGGATAATGTATAATTACCTATCTCTAAAACCGATTGGAATGATACATTTCTCAAAAGCTTTTCTATATTTATAGGACTTACGCACCTGCAACGTATTTTCGTCATTGCGACCGACTCTTAAGCAATCTCAAATCCTAGTTTTTCGTAGCTCATGCGTAAGTCCTGATTTACTTAAGCAGGGGAGTAGGTAGGGACGTTGCATGCTAGGTAGGGACGTTGCATGCAACGTCCCTACGGAGAAGTAAACATAAGACGGGATTAACGTATTTATCTCAACGTTGGTTGAAGACCCGCGCTCTCCCGTTTCGGCTGTCGCCGACATGAAAGGCGGAGCAAGTGCGGCAGCTATTAGGGGAGCTGAGAGATGGGAAAACCAATCAATGTTGCGGTATTTACCACTTTTGTGCTATAGTGCAAAAATAAGGCTGCTGGGCTAGCAGTGTCAGCGCCAGTCGCTCATGGGGGAGACCCCCAAGACCGCGCTGGCTTGTCTGTGGAGCGCGCCTTTAGACCGGAAAGAGGTTTGCCTTGGAGGCAGGTGCTATGTTAGCGCAGCTCCGAGGTTTGGAAATCCCGCGTTGTCGCATAAGCGCAACGTCGGGAGAATGTCAATACCTCAAGTTAACAAAAAGGTGATTTAATCTGTATTAATTACTTAATAGCTGAAGTGTTACCCAAGTATAGAATTAATGCATTGGAATTGGAATAACTTTGATAGAATTTAAGAAAATTTTATATTCTGACTCCTGACTCCTAACTCCTGGCTCCTCATTAGCGCTAAAATCTTACAACTCATATAAGATTGCTATATTTCGGTTTGTAATTTTAGATGTGGTAGTTTCACCAACCTTTCCAAAACTCAATCAGCATCTATTAATTAATAACAAAATTTTAGCAAATACTTAGCAAATTTAGATTATTCTCGAAGATTTTAAATGCTTGAATTTTGATTTTTCGTAACTATTAAAGTCTTATTTCGGACTAGAATCAATAGAAGAATATCAAGGCAAAAACATTTCTGTCAGGGATAAAGAAACTGATGCAAAATTCAAGGGATAAATTATCCCAGTATCGTACAAAACAGTTTCAGATTGATAACCTTTTGGTGTAGGATGACGATATATATAAGCTTGGCGTTTGCCTACATCTAAAACCCAATATTCGGGAATATTTGCCCGAGCATAGATAAGTGTTTTTTCTTGCCGATCTATTCTCAAGGTAGTATCGGAAATTTCAATTAAAAAGAATATTTCTTGTGGACTAGGATGGCGATCGCCATAAGCTTTGGGATCTATATGAACTGCTGCAATATCTGGTTCTGGTTCAGAAGTTGATAATGTAACTGGTAACTGCATCCTGATATGAGCTTGCTGAATTAATTGAGATTTTAAATAATCAGATGTCCGTTGAGTTGTTGCAGCATGAGGGGCACGTTGGGGATTCATTTCGATAATACGGCCTTCTAATAGTTCGACGTGGGATTCTGGTGTGAGAATACCACAATCTATCATTTGATGATACTCTACTACTGTCCACAAATGAATTTTGCTTGTCGTCATTAGCTTAATTTCCTGTTATTTTCCATGCGCTATATATAGATAGTGTCTTTGCGTAAGTCCTGTTCTAAAGGACGAGTAGCAACTACCCAAAATTCTATTCAGAACTTAGGCACTCAAGAAACATTCATGGTTTTTATCAACTATATTATATATAGCAAATTCTATATTGGTTATGACAACAAATAATCTCAGACAGAAAATATTAGAACGCCTGAAGCCACTACCGGGAGAGCAAGTAAAAAATCTGCTCCTAAAATGGCTAGTAAATTCATCTGGTAATTTAGAATATTTTGAGGAATTACTGATAAATGAATCCCATCAAAAAACAGAAGAATTACTAGATTATGGAGAGATAGATTCAACATTAAATTTTATATCTTTGACAGAAGAGGAAATGGTTCGGCAAAGTAAATTAGCTCTTGAAGTTTACCGTGGTCAAGGTGTCTCAGTTGCTCATAATCGCGTGCGTGAATGGGCAGATAGTTTAGGGACTGACGCAGAAAAACCATGCCCGAGATAGTTTGGACAGACATGGCAGTTGAAGACCTCAACCGTCATTATGAATTTCTTAAAGTCAACAATGCTGATGCTGCAGCAAGAGGGATACAAAAAATTGTTTCTTTTGCTGAAAGTTTGCAGGAAAATCCCCGCCGAGGTAGGATTGTGGATGAAATTGCAGGATTGCGTAAGCTTGTGGTTGTTTTTGTTAAGTACGGTTATGTAATTCATTACACTATTATTGAGGATGATGTGATTATTTTGCGTGTTTACCACGGACGTGAAAATCGACCTCGCTAATACCAGTAACTAACGTAATTTGTTTGGAGAATATTTAGAGTCTGTGAGAAAAGTCGGTTTCTGTCTTGGAGGAGGTTAGGGGGAGAGTTGGGGCGATCGCTTTGTTGGTTGAAAAGTGTTTCTCTGGAGCAGGGTGTTAATATTTCGTTGTAGTGGCAGCTATATCGCCCTACACTCAAAGAAGTTGTATTTTTGGTAGGACAGCGGTAAGATAATGTTTTTGAGTAGATTTGTGGTTGGGTTGTTATGGGTAATGAGGGTATGAGTGCTGGACAGTTGTTGAAGTAGGCTAATCAGTTGAAAACAGAGGGGAGGTTGGATGAAGTGATACATCGCTCCCCTTGTTTAGCTATTTTCTTATTGATTAGTTAACCAGTTTTCTAAGTCTGCTATTGTTGCTAAATCAAAAATTTCTTCACCTAAAATATCTAATTTTTCCAGAGATAACTCCTCTATTTGAGTCTGAACTTCTGGAGGCATTTCTCCAAACTTTCGGCGAATTTGACGTAAGATTTGCTTGACTACACCAATTCTGATTCCAGTTTCTTCTCCTTCCTTTCTCGCTAAACTAATTTGCCCTTTCTTATCTCTGAGCGACTTTTCCTGTTGCTCCAATGCCTCTAATTCTTCATTGCTTAAGTTTGCCTTATTGGCTATATTTAATGCTGCTTCTATTTCTGATACTGATTCTAATGATTCTGGTATTACTTCTAAATTTTGTGCTGATTTAATAAAATATATCCATTTATCGCTCTTGGTTTCTAAGGCTGACAATTCTTTTGTAAATTTGGGTAGTTCTACAAACATTAATGTTAATTCATCTTGGTAATTAAACAATTCTGTTTCTTCTTTAAATCTGAATTTAGTAATCATTTTCTCAATATGCTCAAATAAAACAAAGTCGGTGATTGTTAAAGCTATAAAAGGTTGCAACATCATATAACCTTGCCCTGCATCTAATTGATTTCCATAGGCTTTAGCTAGGTTATAAATTACTCGTTTTTCAAAGTCTTCTACGTTCAATATTTGCATTTCAATGATGACGGTAGAACCATTATCTAAAAGTGCTTTTACATCAAAATAAGTCTCTTTAATAGTGTTAGTAACTCCAGGGTTATAGGGGTTAATTATTTTGAGAGATTGAATGATATTTTGATTGTTATAAACTATGGCATTGAGAAAGCTAATGAGAATGTTTTGACTGTGAATAGAACCAAAGATTTTTTTAAAAGCAAAGTCGGTTTTGGGGCTGATAAATTTCATGGTTATATATTTTCTCTAAGTAGTCAGACATAATTAAACCTTACTGTGTCATTGCGAGGGAAACGGAGTGTAGCGAAGCAATCTCAAGGGTTTCTGGGGCTTAATGTTTTTTTATATACTCTCCTTTATTTATGTCCAGGTACTTAACTGGTATAATTTATAGTTGACTATATAATATAACAACATAAAATCATTCATCAGAAAAAACTATAGGGGTTTGGTCTCCGAACCCAAGCATTAAGGTATTTGGAAACCAAACTCCTAGGAGCAAATCTTACAACCTATTTAGGATTGCTATATAAGTTCTATGAAGATTTTTTGAATGCTTGACTTTAGTTGATTTGTGTTTTGCACTCAGATTAATAATAGTTTTAATTTTAGTTCTATGCCAGCCAAAGACATTTTTCATAATGCTATTATATCAGCTTTAATCAAAGATGGTTGGCAAATTACTGACGATCCTCTATTTATTAAGGCTAGTACCAGAATATCTCTGTATATTGATATTGGTGGAGAACGAGCTATTGGAGCTGAAAAAGACGGCAAAAAAATAGCAGTAGAAATAAAAAGTTTTTTGGGAATGTCGCCTTTGGCAGAATTTCATACAGCCCTTGGTCAATTTCTTAACTATGTGTTAGCCTTAAAAATAAACCACCCTGAACGAGTTTTGTATTTGGCAATTACTGAAGATATTTATAGAGATTTTTTTAGCGATTCCTTTATTCAACTTTCTGTAAGTACCTATCAAGTTAAACTAATAATTTTTAATCCGTCATAAGAGGTAATTGTGTTATGGAGCGATTAAATTATCAAGAAATTGTCACCCAAATAGTTAAAGAACACTATCAATATCATAGTCAGGATTCACAATATGAAACAGAACTTATTTTAGATTTAGAAAGAAATCACTACCTCTTAATTTCTTGGCGTTGGCAAAATGAAAAACGGGATTATGGCTGCCCTATTCATGTTGATATTAAAGATAACAAAATTTGGATTCACCAAGATTTTACTGAGTCAGGAATTGCTCAACAATTATTAGATTTAGGTGTGCCTAAGTCTGATATGGTTTTGGGTTTTCGCTCCCCTTATGTGCGACAGTTTTCGGAATTTTCTGTAAGTTAATGATAAATTTAAAGCTAAATAATAATGGGTATTGAAAGTATGAGTGCTGGACAGTTATTGAAGCAAGCTAATCAGTTGAAGAGAGAGGGGAGGATGATTGAAAATCTATTTTGATGTTTGCTGCTTAAATCGTCCTTTTGATGATTGGACGCAAGAGCGTATTCGCTTTGAAGGAGAAGCAGTTCTTAATATTGCAGCTCGAATTAGCTCTGAAGATTGGCAACTTATTACCAGTGAAGCAATCGCCGTAGAGTTGGACAAAATGACTGATTTGGAGAAGTTAGAAAATATCCAGAAAATCTTACAAATGGCTACAATAAAAGTTACCATTGATAATATTATTCAGGAGCGCTCGCAAATATTAGAAAGCTTAGGATTTGGATTGTATGACTCTTTTCACATTGCCTGTGCTGAAAAGGCTAATGCGGATGTTTTATTAACCACAGACGATCGCTTGCTGAAAAAGGCAAATAACTATCAGGAATTGCTCCAAGTAAAATTAAGCAACCCTATTAGTTGGTTAATCACTATTTTTCAAGAAAAAGGAGAGACTGGAAATGACACCAATTGAACTTAGAAGAAAAGCTTATCAAGTTTTGGTCGATAATTTGGGTCAAATTAATACCATTCGTTTTTTACAACAAGTGGGATGGGGGTATGGTGATTATACTAAGGAACGAGAAGAGTTACTTCAAGGAGTAACGCGGGAAGAATTTTTGCAAGACCTGGAGCGGATTAGAAATTCTTAAAAATGATTTATAGAACTCATTGGGGAAGCTATTAGGTATCTCCATAAAAGAGGGAGCAGGGAGTAGAGGGAAACAGATGAAACAGGAATTTTTGGGGTAAAATTAAGTTTTTGAGTAAATTTGTGGTTGGGTTGTTATGGGTAATGAGGGTATGAATGCTGGTCAGTTGTTGAAGCAGGCTAATAGGTTGAAGAGAGAGGGAAGGTTGGATGAGGCGATCGCTCTTTATCATCAGGTTATTGATATTAATCCTAATTTTGCTTGGGCATATAATAATTTGGGTGATGCTTTTGTTAAGCAGGGAAAGTTAGATGAGGGTGTTGTTGAGTATCGACGGGCAATTGAAATTAATCCAAATTCGGCTTGGTTTAACTATCAGTTAGGTAAAACTTTAATTCAGCTTAGTAGTTTTCGTAATGCCATCTTGTATTTTAAGAATGCAGTAGCAATTAACCCTAAAATTTACAATCTTTGCCTAATCTTTGATTATATTTTAAATCAAAATAAAAAAGCTTTAGATGATGTACTTCTCACAAACAAAATCAGCCAAAACAACTATGTAATTCAATCTAATACTTATTATTTTGACACAAATAAAAACTATCTGAAACTGACCGAAACTCCTGAATGGATTACTGTATTACTTAAACCTAAATCTATTTATTCTCTGACTGTAGAAGCTTTTTCAGAAGTCGCTACCTCAGACAAATCATTGATAGAGTTTGAATTGTTTGACAAAGACAATGAGGAAATTCCCTATATAAAAAGTTTAAAATTAGGCGTGGCAAGCAGATCAATAAAAACTCAAGAGAAGAAATTTTCAAAATACAGGGTTAATTTATTGACTCCACCTAAAATAAAGTATGCCAAAATAGGTTTTAGGGGTTTGTATAGCGAATTACCTATTATTCTCAAAAATCAAATAAAATTGGAGCCGGTACAGTCGAATAGTTCATTAAAGCATTTAGTCGAGCCAAATAGTTCACTAAAGTATTTAATAGTAGCGACTGCTAGAAGTGGAACAAAGTTTATGTCAGAAGCTTTGAAAAGCATAGGCGTAAGGTGTGGTCATGAAGCGTTCTTTGGTCTGCTGTCATCTAAGCAACCTAAATTAACCAGGGCAGACGTAGAAAATAGAATGAAGCTTTACACACAGTTTGAAGCAGACTCAAGTTGGTTAGCAGTTCCCTTTCTGGGTACAGACATAATTCCTAGCAATACTAAAATAGTTCACCTAACTCGCCATCCGGAAAATGTTTGTGAATCATTGATAGCTTTTGGTTTTTTTAACCGTAAAGATAACTGCTACACTAATTACCTTCTTCAGCACATACCAGAAATCAAAGCCTCAGATCCAGAAATTGTCAAATGTTGTAAGTGGTACTTGCACTGGCATCAAAAGATTCAGCGCCGCTATGAGCAAGAAGTAATTCATCACAAAATTGAAGATGGTGTTACAGTATTATTTGAAAAGCTTAATCTTAGCTTTCATAAGTATAAAATATTTGATGAAACAAATTGTAATACTAGAAATCCAAATAATCGTCGTTGCGTTCGCTTACTATCAGAACTGAAGGAAGCAGATCTTCTAAATCAGTTGGTTGAGATAAGCGAAATATATGGCTATTCGTTATCGTAAAAGAGAGCTTTTTTGGTTGCTTTTGTTTAATTCGATAGGGTTTTCAGCCGACTATCTACTTTAAAAATAAGCTTTGACTGATGAGAGTTTTAGTCATTTTTTTTGCTTAATTCGCAATAAATCTATTGCATATATGTGCAATTAGACCAGTTTGATATCACCAATCTGCTTTAGCTCATAAATTACAGGTTTGCAGTAGGTAATTTATCTATTTTAACTGCTTTAACTCTATCCCATTTTTTATTTGATTCTGTGTTGTAGATACATATAAGACGACGAGATGGAGACTCTACTTCTTGTATAATATTTTGGTAGTTAGGCTCTCGTCCAAACCAACTATTCATTTTTTCTAGATCTACCGGATCGTGTATGTGACCTTTCGTTTGACCTTTTGGCCATTTGTAGGGCACAGAAACCACTAACAGGCGCGCAGTTTCTAGTAATTTTTGGCAGAAAGCTCTAGCATTTGGGACGTGTTCAATTACCTGAAGGCACATTAACAAATCGAAACGTTTTTCCGGAGTATACTTCAAAAAGTCTGTTGTCACATCAACAATACCGGGAGCTTTGTAAGGTTTCCGCAAGTCTATAGAGTAGCGTTCCGGAATCCATTTAAACCAATCGAGATAAGGACATCCATTAGAACCTACATCTATAATTGAGGTGGCATCGCTGCCAAGCTTATGAATAATTTGCCGAATGGCAAAAATATAAATATTGTTTTCTCGTTGAGACCAATATGATGATTTTTGCTTCGCTATTTCATCTTTAAGACTTGTTGAGATATCCTTACTCCCTTGACTCTGAGAATTCAAAGATGGCTCTAAAAGCGACCGCATATTGACGCACTTCTCTTGATCCTCAACTATCTTTGCTTCCACTTGGATTGCTTCTTCTTTCCATCCTAATAGTCTCAGCACTTGCCCTAAATGAAAATAAGACCAAGCTGCATCTGGTTTTAACTCCACCGCCTGACGATATGCTGCAACCGCTTCTTCCAAACGCCCTAACTGCTCTAATGCTTTCCCCAACCTATGATGAGACCAATAAAAACTTGGATTGCGAGCGATCGCCCGGTGATAAGCAGCAACTGCTTCTTCCAATTTTTTACTCCGTAAAAACTGATTACCTTGGCTAAAGTCACTAACTCTCATCTTTAAAACCTCAAATTTAACAATTAACAATAAGCTTTTATAAAAACTTTGATAATAATAACTATTAGTTTACTGCTAATTGACCAACTTTTTCATTGCCATCCAAAGAATTAAGGCGATCGACAAACTTCATCAGATCACAGTTTTGTTTCACAAATTCTCGACCGATTTTAGCACACTCCAAATATTTGCTTTCATTTAACCACAGTTGCTGCACTCTAGAATTTACATCTTCTGGATTTGCATATAACGCTGCATCCCCAAAAGTTTCTTTAAACTTATAAGGTAGAATTACAGGAATACCAACTGCCATGGCCTCTATAATTGCCTGACCAAACTCCTCTATATAATTTTCATGGGGATAATGAATAAAGAAGTCCAAATCTTCCAGAAACTCTTGTACACTGATGCTATCAAAAGGTATTACTTGCCAGTTTTGAGGTTGTTCCCCAATTAAATCAATTGGTATTTCCGCACCCCCTAACAACCTAACTTCCCAAGGCAGATTTACACCATAAGATTTCTTCAAAGCAGTTAACTCTTCTGGCCATTTACTGTAGGCATCCCGTCCATGGCGACCAACTACTGGAATTTTTCTTTCTTGGCCACGCCAGCGAAGTGTTTGTCTACACCATTGCTCAACATCTATCATCGGATACCAAGGATTTGAGTAAGGGTTTGGATAACGTTTATCTTCACTCATTAGTCGTTTAACCCATGATGAAATCGGTATCCAGAAGCCCTCTTGTCCGAACATACTCTTGAGATTTGCCCTAACAATATCTGGATCGTACTGAGAGTCGGAACCATCAACTAAACGTGCAGTAAATTGGTTAATGATCACAATTAATTTTGTAGTATTTATGTAAGGGAAAGCATCAGGCTTATACTGAATGATAGCTGGATACCCAAACAGCACAAAATTTGCATCTACCCGATCTCCCGGAGTTAGTATATCTACCCCATATTTTACGCAGACATCATAAAAGCAATAGTTAAGCTTTTGCGGTTTCAGCTCATATTTTCGCCAATGCACCACTGCTACCTTCATTCCTAGTCTACAAGCTGCAACAATATAGTTAAGAGTAGATACGAAAGCTCCGCCTTTTAGAGCAAAATCTGATATTACAATCAAATCATAGAATTGGACTTCCAACTTTTTGATCTGATTACCTAGAGGTAAAGGAAACTGTCTGCCGACCTGAGAAAGCTTTGGTGATAATTTAAATTCTGGCTGAGAGTGCCAATATTCATAAGCATCTCGATAATGTCTTCTTAGTCCAAAGTCTAGTGTTTTGACATGAGTAGCTTTCGCTCGGGTTAAGGAATCTGGCCTTAAAAGCCCAAAGGAAAGTACCATTTCTTTTGGTATGTTGTAAATTGCATTTGAACCATAAAGTTTAATTAATCTATATCTAAACTCAGAATCACCACTAATTTTTACACTATCCCAACTTCCAAGTTTATCTAGTATCTCTCTTTTAAACATCAGAGATGAAAGGTTGGCCTCAAAAAGGTTAGGGCCTGGTTTCCATATTCCAACTACCATGAGATTTTCATCGACTCGCAACCAATAAGACATCACAGCAATACAAGAGTTTTTGGATTTCATAGCATCGATATGATACTCAATTTTCTGTGGGTGAGACCAGTCATCACTATCATGCACCGTAATTAATTCACCCGTGGCAACTTCTAATCCACGGTTTCTTGTTGGGTATGCACCTTCATTAATCTCTTTAGTTATTAGCTTAATCCGATCGTCCTGTTTAATATATTCAGTTACTACTCCACAGGTGTTATCATTACTACAATCATCGACAACAATGATTTCGATGTTTTTCCATGTTTGTGCTAGTAAACTTTCAAGAGCAATATGTATGGTTTTTTCTGCATTGTAGGCAGGCATAATAACAGATACTTTGATGTTTTGTTCGGTTATTTTCGCTTTAGCACTTGCAGTAATATTAGAAATGTGTAGTGGCAAACTAGCATCTTTTAATTTAAGCGGTGCAATTCCAACTTTTTCGTATACCTGATTAATATAAGCTAACTGCAAACAAGAGGCTTCAGATTCTTTTCCTTCTGCTAAACAAATCAAACGTTGGGTGTTTCCTTTTAAAAGTAAAAAATCTGCTCTCTCTCCTCGTTCTTTGATAGCGAAGTTTAAACGCTCATCAGCTAGCACAATGCGATTAAGCTGGATCAAACATTGAACCTCTACAAGCAAAATCTTTTGCTCTGGCTTTTTCTGAAATATTTTAATTAGCTCAATATTCTCTAAACATCGCTCATAATTACCTTCTAGATAATACCACTGAACTAACTCCCAAGCTGCTTCACTACGTTCTCTTTTTGATGCAGTGATATCGTGTGTAATTTCTTCGAGTACAGGAAGTATGTATCTTGAGTAACCCCCCCATAGCCTTACTCCTAAATCTTTAGCAGAAAAATTAACTGGTCTAAGAAAATTTTTATAAGTAGATAGTTGCGACTCTGTACCTACAAGACTAATTTTTGAGTTTGTTACTTCTCTTTTTTCAGATTCTCTTTTTTTGATTGAAGAGGAATCATTTTTTGTTTCCGCTTCCGCCGTTAAATTGAATGCCCTCTGATAAACCTCAACTGCCTCCTCTCTCTCCCCCAACTCCCTTAAAACATCTCCCAATTGCTGCCAAACCACAGCCGACTCCGGATGCAACTCCACCGCCTTCCTTAACTCAACCTCCGCCTCCCGCCATCTACTCAACCGCATCAACCCATACCCCAACTGATGCCGCACCACAGCAGACCTCGGATTAATCTCCACCACCAACCGATACTCAACAACCGCCTCTTCCCACCTACCCAACTGCCCCAAAGCATACCCCAAATGATGCTTCACCTCCGCTCCTTCAAAGCCCAAACCAACCGCCCGCCGATACTCATCAACCGCCTCCTCCCATCTACCCAACTGCCCCAAAGCCTGACCCAAACCAAACAAAACCTCACCAGACTCCCCAGAAAAAACCACCCCCTGACGATACAACTCCACCGCCTCACTCCATCGTCCTAACTTACCCAAAGCCTTTGCCCAACCAATACAACAATCAACCCTACCCGGATTAACTTCCCAACTCTGGCGATAAAACTCCACCGCCTCCGACCATTGCCCTTGCCCAGACTTAGCTTCTGCCAAATAAAAATAAGCCTCTGTTAAGTAGGGAGCAGGGAGTAGGGAGTAGGGAGTAGGGTGAGGAGATTGGGAGTCTGGAGAAAACTGAATCACCCGATCGATACATTCCACCGCCTCAGACCATTGCCCCAACTTCACCAACCCACTTCCCAAACCCAGATAAAATTCAGGCACATCTTTTTTTAGATCGAGCGCTCGACTTAAATAACCTACCCCTTCCTGAAACTGGCCTTGCTGACTCAACATTATCCCCAACTTGTAGAGAGACCAGGGGGATTGCGGATTTATAGCCACCACCTGACGAAAAGCAGCGATCGCCTCCTCTAACCGCCCCGCCTTCTCCAAAGCCTCCCCTAAATTTTGGTAAGACCAGGCAAACTGGGGATTTGACTCAATGGCCTTTTCATAAGAAGCGATCGCTTCCTCTAATTTTCCTTCCCGCAAAAGTTTATTTCCTGTAGCAAAAGCAGTCATCTTTTTCAGTTATCAGTTATCAGTTATCAGTTATCAGCTTTTTCAGTTAACAGTTATTGGTTAACCAATCCCCCCAAACCCCCCTTAGAAAGGCTTGCTCAAGAATTCTCAGGACTTACGCAGGGACTCTACATATAGGGAGGGCGAATACCATTCGCCCCTACAGATGCTGGTTTAACAGTCAATATGCGTAAGTCCTGTTCTATTAGCAAAGGATTAAAATCCTTGGTAGGTTTGAAAGTCTTTTTCAGTTTACAGCAAAACATTACAGCAGATTTCATTTGTGACAGGCAAGATGTCTGTGTTAGAGGATATTTGAAAAGTATGAATTTTGATTTAGATCCCCCCTAGCCCCCCTTGAAAAGCTATCCCTTATAAGGAACTCCTGAAAACCTTGTGGGGAGGGTGGGGAGAGGGGGGAGAGGGGGGAGCAAGAATCTTGGTGTGCATTTCTCACTTCTTTATGTCTAATTCAATACATTATTTCTCAGAAAAAAGCTGATTCAATACTCGTGCATAACTGACTGAACTTGTCAAGTTTTATGTTAAGAAAGATGTTTATAAAGCATAGCTTGAAAAGGGGGGAAATACAAGGTCAAGTCCCCCTTATTAAGGGGGATTTAGGGGGATCGATGACTTCTCAAACAACCTCTTATAAATGTTACCAAAAAAAGAGGTTTAAAGCCTCCCCTTGGATAGGGGATGAAAAGATAAAATTTCATTATTTCAATCCTGATGGTTCAGCCAGAGGTTACTGATAACTGATAACTGATAACTGAAATGACCTTTATTGTTGATTAGCTAACCAGTTTTCCAAATCTACTATTGTTGCTAAATCAAAAATTTCATCACCTAAAATATCTAATTTTTCCAGAGATAATTGTTCTATCTGATTCTGAACTTCTGGAGATATTTCTCCAAACTTGCGACTAATTTGACGTTTAACTAATATCCCTATTCCTTCTTCCCGTCCAATTTCTCGGCCTTCTTCCCGTCCAATTTCTTTGCCTTCTTCCAATCCAATTTCTCGGCCTTCCATCCTCGCTAGACTAATTTGTCCTTTATTATCTCTAATTGACTTTTCCTGTTGCTCTAATTCTTCTAATTCTTCATTACTTAAATTCGCTTTATTCGCTATATTTAACGCTGCTTGTATTTCTGATACTTCTTCTAATGATTCTGGTATTACTTCTAAATTTGGAGCCGAACTAAGAAAATATATCCATTTATCACTGAGGGTTTCTAAGGCTGATAATTCTTTTTTAAATTTGGGTAATTCTACAAACATTAATGTTAATTCATCTTGGTAATTAAACAATTCTGTCTCTTCTTTAAATCTGAATTTAGTAATCATTTTTTCTGTATTTTCAAATAAAACAAAGTCGGCGATTGTTAAAGCTATAAAAGGTTGCAACATCATATAACCTTGCCCTGAATCTAGTTGATTACCATAGGCTTTGGCTAAGTTATAAATTACTCGTTTTTGAAATTCTTCTACATTCAATACCTGCATTTCAATGATAACAGTAGAACCATTATCTAAAAATGCTTTGACATCAAAATAAGTTTGTTTTAGAGAGTTAGTAACTCCTGGATTATAGGGGTTAATTATTTTTAGAGATTGAATGATATTTTGATTGTCATAGACTATGGCATTAAGAAAGCTAATGAGGATATTTTGACTATGAATAGAACCAAAGATTTTTTTAAAGGCAAAGTCGGTTTTAGGACTGATAAATTTCATAAATATAGGGAGTAGGGAGTAGATAAATTAGTATTATACCTTTCCTAAACTGGTATGATTTTTGTTTCATTAATACATCAATGAAAAACTTAACGGAATTGAATATAGGGAAATTTTTGTTAAAGGAGTCAGAAAAATCTGACTACAAAAGCTAGCACTTATTTCTGCCATCCTGCACTAGCTGACTGCTAATAGCTGAATGCTTACCGAATTATTAATTATTAATTGTTAATTAAATAATTGTGGTTTAAAGCCTCCCCTTGGATAGGGGAAAAAAGCGGTCCTTGGATGCATCAGAAACCTAGCCATATCTAATCGACCAAGAGAAGAAATGATATTTCCTAATCTTCAATCCTCTCGGTTTTAACCTTCTTGTAATTATCAATTATCCATTATCAATTATCAATTAATGAAAGGAGTTTGGTCTCCAAACCCAAGGAAAGATGGGATTTCAAGAAACAAACCGCTCTAAGAAAATTCTTTCAACCTCGCCACTAAATGGTCAAAATAAGGAGCTAATTCTGCTTGTTGTTCAGAGGAAAATCTTTTCAAGCTAGCAGTTTTAATAGCTTCTAAACCGCACACCATTGCTGATAGTGGTACAAGCAATTCTTGATAAAGTAAATTCATATAATAAAGCCCTTCTTGGCTGGTAAATTCTATATTATTACCAGCAATACCATAACTAATACAACGTAAAAAATGCCAGAAGTCTCGCCAACAAGCTTCGGCTCGTATTGGTGGATATAAATCTCCTCCTTCTGCTGTAATATTAGGATATGTTGCTAATACTTTTTCCCTCGCTTCATCAACTATTTCTGCTGCATATTCTCCGAGCAAACTAGCAGCTTCAATGTAAAAAATTGGCACTCCTGAACTACTTTTGAGGAGGTTTAAATCGCTTTCTGTCAGATAAAGACCTTGATTGTCAGCGGTTTGAAATAGTTGAATTATTTCTGTTGGTAGAAGTCCTACCCAACTTTTAAAGCTAACTATTCTCGCTTTAGGAATTAATTGCTTGGCTGTTTCAGTTAATTGTGTAGTCATAATCAAAAGTTTATAGTGGTAGTACCTCGTCTAGCTTTAAAATGTGGGTAAGTTTGAGTCCATGGAGACCTCTCCCCCAACCCCTCTCCTGAAAGGAGAGGGGAGTTTCTCCCCCTTCCCTGGTAGGGAAGGGGGTTAGGGGGTTAGGTTTTTTAACCCACATTTTCAAGCTTGACGCGCCAATAGGTTGGGTTTCGTTTCCTCAACCCAACAGAAATATATATAAGACCAATTGTTGAGTGTTGGTGAATCAAGGGATGAATCTTTGTCGAACAGGTAAATCCCACTTTTACTTCCTCTTTCTTCCAGGGGACAATTCTAATTTGCACCTTATGCAACAGTTGTTGTTGGGTTGCGCTGTCGCTTAACCCAACCTACTGGAATACTTCACGATTAAGCTGTAGGTTGTTGCGTTTGATTTTGCGTGGCAGAACGCAACTGATTGAGGGCTAGATCGATTTTGGACAATTCTGGATGTTGTTCTAACTTGGCCATTACTTTGGCCTTGGAAATTTTTACTTTCTTAGCGTGTTCTAGAGTTTCATTGACAATGCGTTCCCGATATTGTTCTAATCCTTTGATTACTTCCTCTATTTCTTGTTCTTGGGTTGTTGGTGTTGCGGTATTAACTTCTAAAGTTTCAGACATAATGACTTTCCGATTAATATTTGTATTTTTCTGAAATTAATCATCCCAGATTTAGGGATTAGTTGCTAGTATTTGTAAAGAAAAGTAAATAAAATTAAGCAAACTTTAACATGGAAATTAACCAAATTCAGGTATACTTAAATAGCTCTGATTCTCAAGAGAGATTAAAAGCGCTGACCGAGTTAAGAAACTATGAAAGTGAAATAGCGGTTCCCCTTCTTAAAACTAGACAGGGTGACCCAGAATTTCTAGTCCGTTCATTTGTAGCAATGGGATTAGGCAATAAACGTACTCCTGAAGGTTTTAGGATATTGCTGGAAATGATGAAAAATGACACAGACTACAATGTGCGAGCAGAAGCAGCTAATTCCCTATCTAAATTTGGAGAAGAGGCAATTCCTCTTTTGGTAGAAAAATTCCGCCAAGACGACAACTGGTTAGTGCGTCGGAGTATTCTCGCGCCTCTCATGGATATGCCATTTCCTGAAGCACTCTATGAAGTGTGTATGTGCGCGATCGCTGGCGAAGATATGACGGTGCAGGAAGTTGCTATTAGTGCTTTAGGTGCATTAGCAGGGACAAAGAAAGAAACTGAAGCTTTGCAGCAACTATTAGCTTTTGTCAGTGCCGAATCTTGGAATATTCGGTTGCGAGCTGCTCAAGGGTTGAGAAAATTTGACGATCCTCAAGCTAAGGCAGCTTTGAGTTATCTAAGCAAAGATGAGGATCATAGAGTAGTAGCTGTAGCTTTGGAGAGTTCGCTTTCAATAATTAATAATTAACAATTATATAGACATCTCCAGAAAAGAGGGAATAGAGAACACTTAACTGGGAACAGGGAAAAATAATTGATAATTTATCGATAAGAATTGATTTTATTTTTTATTTTTGGAGATGTCTAATTTAATAATTAGAGCTGATTTGTAAACTTAGCTAAAAGTCTTATATTACTTAGCTTTTAGTAATTTGGGGTTTGCTGGATAATAATTCGTAAAACTTAAGTATAGCAAGCAATTCAGCCTCTTAAGATTTACTTGATAAATCAGCTCTAAAATGTTGCAAAGCTTAGGGGCAGGTTCCGCGTTAAATTATTCGAGCTACAACATTTAATCAGATGAACCCGCCCCCAATGATATAAAATCATGTCCGGTTGAACACTTATAATTAAGATAGTAAGGGAGTAGGGGAGTAGGGGATTCATTAATGGATAATGGATAATGGATAATGGATAATTGATAATTACCTCGGGTGTTAACCGTTACGGAATTGAATATAAGGAATATTTTCTTTCTTTTCGCCTATCCAAGGGGAGCCTTCAAGGCGTGAATTATTTAATTATTAATTCTTGAATTACCTATTTGTAAGGGAGTAGGAGAGAAATTAAAATATATTGTATCCAAACCAAATATTTTATTTATACCTAATCATCCAGACATGATATAATACACCATTTTAGAATTAACGTGGTCGTATGACACTTATGCAATAGTCCTGCGAGATATTGTTAATACCTTTCACAGTCTAAATTTTAGAAGTAAAGACGCACCCTACAAGTTTTAGACTAAATTAGCTGCCTGAGTCTAGTAGTGGAATGTTTCAGCTAATTTAGTGCAATAGATATTGGCAAGGGAGAAAAAAGAAAAAAATTTCCTTTTAGCAAATCCTATCGTGAAAAAGAAGAGGTAATTATTAATTCTTGAACTACCAAATATTAAAGTCTAATTGTTGCTCCCGGTCCGATGGGAATTCCGAAAATAAACCAAAATATAAATAAAGCTGACCAAGATAAAAAGAAAGCTAAAGAATAAGGTAGCATTGTCGCAATTAAAGTTCCCATACCTGCATTTTTATCGTATCTCTGAGCAAAGGCAACAATAATTGGGAAATAACCCATCAGAGGCGTAATAATATTAGTTGTAGAATCCCCGATTCGATAAGCCATTTGTGTGAACTCTGGGCTATAACCAACCAACATTAACATGGGTACAAATATAGGAGCTATCATAGTCCATTTAGAGGATGCAGAGGCAAAAAATAAATTAATCAAACTACTAACAATTATAAAACTTATCAGTAAAGGCAAGCCAGTAAAACCAGTTGCTTTGAGAAGATTTGCACCATTAATAGCTAAGATAATTCCCAAATTAGTCCAACTAAAATAAGCAACAAATTGAGCTGCAAAAAAAGACAAAACAATATAATAACTCATTATACTCATGGCTTGAGTCATACCTTCAGCAATATCTTTATCACTTTTAATTGTTCCTGCTCCTTTCCCATAAGCAATACCTGGAATTATGAATCCTAACATTATTATTGGTACAATTCCTTGAAAAAAAGGAGAAGGAATAATTGTCAATGTTTCCGGGTCTCGTAAAATTCCTTCTGGAGGCAAGATTAATATTAATAAAAAGCCGACAAAAGCTAATAAAGAATATCCAGCCCAACGTAAACCTTTTTGTTCAGCATTAGTCAAATTTTCCATTTCTTCTGAATTGATTTTACCATTATATTTACCTAGTCGAGGTTCTACAATCTTATCTGTAATATACCAACCAACTAAAGTAATAACAAATGTAGAAACTACCATGAAATAATAATTTACTGTCGGATTAATCGTATACTCTGGATTAATTAATTGAGCTGAACTTTCAGTAATTCCTGCTAGTAAAGGGTCGATAGAACTAATTAATAAATTAGCACTATAACCGCCAGAAACACCAGCAAAACCAGCAGCTAAACCAGCAATTGGATGACGTTTGTATGCTAAAAATATTAAGGCAGCAAGAGGAGTTAAAACTACATATCCAGCATCCGAAGCAATATTAGACATTACTCCACAAAAAACAATTACAGGAGTAATAAACCTTGCGGGAGCAACTAGCACTACTTGACGCAGCAAAGCAGAAATTAAACCTGTAGACTCTGCTACTCCGACTCCTAACATTGCCACAAGTACAGTACCGAGAGGAGGAAAATTAACAAAATTGCTCACAGTCTTAGTAACTATTTTGCGGATACCGTCAGGAGTCAATAGAGAAACTGCTTCAATAGTTTCTTTGGTTGTAGGGTTGACTGCAGATAAATTTGTCAAATTAGCGATCGCGCTAATCACAATAACTGCTACAGATAGATAGAAAAATAATGTAATGGGGTCTGGCAGTTTATTGCCTACTTTTTCAATAAAAACCAGGGATATATTAACTATGTCTAGTTTTTTAGACTTTTCTGGGGGCGGTGTTTCTGTCATCTTGACTTTTTCCTTTTCACATCAAAAATACAATTTCCCATCATCATACTATAGAAGCCATTTGGTATTTCCAGAAAAGAGGGAATAGGGAGAATTCATTAATGGATAATGGAGAATTGATAATTGATAATTACCTCTGGTTAAAACCGTTACGGAATTGAATATAAGGAAATTCAAGAGCACTTTTTTTCCCCTTGAAAGGGGAGGCTTTTAACCTCAATTATTTAATTATTAATTATTCGGTAATTGATAATTTATGGGCAATAATTGATTGGATTTGGTATTTTGAGAGAGGTATAATATACTCCATCTCCGCACACTCCCCACCCCCCTATCTCCCTATATTTCAGTACACAAATAGATTCGCTTAGGAGTTCTATATTTTGCCTAAGTCCCGACTTTGATTACCTTTAAAGTTATTAGTTTTGCCTTTAGAAAATTTTTCTGAATGCTTAAGAAGACCATTTGTACTTAGAGAGCGATCGCTAAAATTTCATCAAAAAGATTAGGAGGTAAGGAAAAATTTATCAAAAAAATTGGGTCGCGCAACCCCTCTTTTTAAGGCGAAATGTTTTTGGAGCGGGGCTTAATATGATGTTCGGTAAAACACTTATAATCAGGCTCGTAGTTGGGCTTTAGTCCAGAGATACATATTTAGGGGGCTAAAAAAGCCCAACTACAAACAAAGGCTTAATTATAACTAATTATGCGAACATGATATAAATCTCCGTTACAAAAACAACTTCTGACTTCTGAGTTAGTTAACTCCCCACACTACCCACCCTCCTCACACTCTTTATCTAATTACACCAATGGGACCGGATTTGATATTATCTATAGTTGACTGAATTGTTGGTATTTAATTTCTAAATCATAATGACTAATACTGTATTAGATGTTCGTAATCTCAAAGTTCAATTTACAACTGAAGAAAAACTGGTAAAAGCTGTTGATGGTATATCCTTTACTGTAAATAAAGGGCAAACTCTAGGAATTGTTGGAGAATCAGGTTCTGGAAAATCTGTCACATCTCTGGCAACTATGGGTTTACTACTAGCAAAATCTTGCCAAATTAGCGGTGAAATTTGGTTTAATAATTCTGAAGAAAATGAACAAAATTCTCAACCAGTAAATTTATTACAACTATCAGAACAGGAAAAACAACAATACCGGGGTGGGAAAATTTCGATGATTTTCCAAGAACCCATGAGTTCTTTGAACCCAGTCTACACTATAGGGTTTCAGTTAACAGAAGCTATTAAATTTCATCAAAATGTTTCAGCAGCAGAAGCACGACGTCAAGCAGCATCCCTACTTCAGGAGGTAAAACTTCTCCCAAGTGATGAGGTATTGCGACAAAAATCTCTGGAGGAAATAACAGAGGATAGTCAAAATTTAGCACAGGTAAAATCCAAACGGGAGCTAGCAACAGCAGCAGAGATTTCAGGTAAGTCTGCTGTTAGTCAAGTAGAAGGGGTAAGCGACCGCCAAATTATGCTGCAAGTTAATCAGAAAAAGCTAGCCATGTTAGACCGTTATCCCCACGAACTTTCTGGCGGTCAAATTCAAAGGGTGATGATAGCAATGGCGATTTCTTGCAACCCTACTTTATTAATTGCAGATGAACCCACAACAGCTTTGGATGTTACGGTGCAGGCAAAAATTTTAGACTTGCTGCGGGAATTGGGAGAAAGTAGAGGAATGTCTATTATATTTATCTCTCACGACTTGGGGGTAATTTCCGAAGTAGCTGATATGGTAGCAGTAATGTATCAAGGCAAAATAGTTGAATATGGTGACATCAAGCAAATATTTTCTCAACCACAGCATCCTTATACAAAAGGTTTATTAGGTTGTCGTCCTCCCCTACATGGCAAAGTTTTCCGTCTACCTACTGTTTCTGATTTCATGGAAGAGGTAATAAACTCCACTGGAGAAATAGAAATTCGGGAAAAAAACACAGCAGTAGCACAACCGCAAAATATAGATTTGGCAGAGGAAACAGCTCCTAAAACAACTGAAAATTCTATCTTGCAAGTTAATCATTTACGAGTCGGGTTCCCAGTCAAAGGAATGTTTGGTCAAACTCAACGTCTATTGATGGCAGTTAATGATGTTTCTTTTGCTGTTTCTCCCGGTGAAACTCTGGGTTTAGTTGGAGAGTCTGGTTGTGGTAAAAGTACCTTAGCAAGATCAATACTCCAATTAATTCCAGTTACCAGTGGGCAAGTATTTTTTGAGGGTCAAGAAATTACAAACCCTCATGCAGGTAAGTCGGGAATTAAGCAGTTTTTGGAGTCGCTGAAAAATTCTCAACCAAAAAGTGGAAAAAATGGTAATCAAGAAAGATATGAGCAAATGTTGCGGAGGTTGCGACGGGATATGCAAATTATTTTTCAAGACCCCTTTGGTTCCCTTGACCCTCGCTTAACTGTTGGCGCAGCAGTGATGGAACCAATGTTAATTCATGGTGTAGGTAATAGTTATAAAGTGAGACGCGATCGCGCAGCACATTTATTAGAAAGGGTGGGATTAACTGCTGACTCGTTAAGTCGTTATCCTTATGCTTTTTCTGGTGGTCAACGTCAACGGGTTTGTATTGCTCGTGCTTTAGCATTGAATCCTAAATTAATTATTTGTGATGAGTCTGTTTCCGCTTTAGACGTTTCAGTGCAAGCGCAAGTGCTGAATTTATTAAAAGAATTGCAGGATGAATTTGGGTTGACGTACATCTTTATTTCCCATGATTTGAGTGTGGTGAAATTTATGAGCGATCGGATCATGGTGATGAATCAAGGCAAAATTGAAGAAATTGGTCTTGCGGAACAAGTTTATGAGCAACCACAACGGGAATATACGCGCCAACTTATTGCTTCTATTCCTACAGGAAATTTAGAGTAGTGGAGCGATACATCTAAAATGATGCCCTGCGACAGAGTGTTAAATGCTTCTCACTGGTTAAATTATACCTGTCGCACCCTACACACTTTGCACACTCCGGAAATAATAGACTAAATTTTCCACTTGCTGTTTTGGAACAAAAAAACCTCCACCAATAATGGGGGAGGCGATCTATCAGGGTGCATCTACCTTTTCTGTTTCCCATATTTATCTATTAACTCCGGAAATAATAGACTAAATTTTCCTGTTTTATTTAGGAGCAAAAAAAACCCCCACCAATAACGGCGGAGGTTATCTATCAGGGTGCATCTACCTTTTCTTTTTCCCATATTTATCTATTAACTCCGGAAATAATAGACTAAATTTTCCACTTGCTGTTTTGGAACAAAAAAACCTCCACCAATAATGGGGGAGGCGATCTATCAGGGTGCATCTACCTTTTCTTTTTCCCATATTTATCTATTAATATCATGTCCGGTTGAATAGGTATAATTAAAGCTTGTAGTTGGGCTTTAGCCCGACCTATCTATATATCGGGCTAAAGCCCAACTACAAACAACAATTTTTTTATCACTAATTATCCGGACATGATATAACTCCGGAAATAATAGACTAAATTTTCCACTTGCTGTTTTGGAACAAAAAAAC
>NZ_JBNHEP010000098.1:0-9066 GCF_050015995.1 Dapis brunnea BLCC-M229
ATAGAGAGATAATTAACGCTTGACACTATATATAGTGTCCTTGCGTAAGTCCTGTTCAACTGTGGGGAGCAGAGCAAATAAAGTTAGACCAAGTTAGGGAGTTAGGATGGAATGAACCCTCAGTAGAATTATTAGTATTGTCAGCTTGTCGCACTGCAATAGGAGACAAAAATGCGGAATTAGGGTTTGCCGGGTTAGCAGTAGCAGCAGGAGTGAGGTCAGCATTAGCTAGTATTTGGTATGTGAGTGATGAAGGGACATTAGGGTTAATGACAGAGTTTTATACTCATTTGAATGATGTCAAGATTAAGGCAGAGGCGTTAAGACAGGCGCAGTTAGCAATGTTGCGTGGGGAGGTAGTTATTGTAGATGGGGAGTTAAGGGGAAGTGGAGCGCGTGGTGCAATAATTTTACCATCGGTGTTAGGGAAGTTTAGTAATCAAAATTTATCTCATCCTTATTATTGGGCGGGGTTTATGATGATTGGTAGTCCTTGGTAATAACTCTGACTTGATTTTAGAGAGCAAAAATTGTAGTGGCGTGACACGCCTAAAATTTATCTCATTCTGATTATTGGGTGGGGAAGTTAGGACAGAGAAAAATATAAAATTATCTATTAGTGCATAACCTATCAACTATCAGAAGTATACTGTAACCAAATTAACCTACTATCTCCAAATGAATAACAAATTTTTGCTTGCTATTATTCCCCTATATTTTGGTATCAGTTGTACTTATCCAGTAATGGCTATAGGCAACTCTATTAATCTTAAAACTGAACAAAAAATCTTAGAAGCAAATCAGATTATATTAACTGGTAGTAAAGAAAAATATCGTATTCGAGCGCGTCAAAAAGAAGATGAATCACGACAAAAAGAAAGACATAAACTCCATGAAAAAATCGATAGACAAATTAAAGAAGAGATGGATAAACCTCATAATCGAAGTCTTCCAAAAGCAGAAAAAGAAAGAATTATTCAAGAAGCTCACGATGCTTTAGACCGTAGACTTGACCGACAATGGAATACTTTAGACAAGTATCGAGAACGAAAAAAACGAGAGGAATATAAAGATAATGATTATGAACAAAAACCCTACAAAAGCGATGGTTTTTATCATGGAAACTGTAGATTTCATGGCAACTGTAACTCTTGGGAAAACCAGCCTCACAAAATACAATTGCAACCCCTTAATACCAAGAAAAAAGGTCCTACAAAAAGTGAATTATTTGCAAATGGTATGAGCTTCTACCATGAAAAAGATTTTCCTAAAGCAGAGAAAATTTTTCGCAAACTAATTAATAGATATCCAAAAGAAGCAAAATATCACTATTATCTGGGAGAATCTTTATATTTCCAAGGTAAATTAGACAAAGCAATTAAGGAGTACAAAAAAGCAATTAGTATAGAATCAGATTATACTTTAGCCTACAATGCTTTAGGAGTTTTATTCTCCAGTCAACAAGACTGGGAAGCAGCAATAACTCAATACAAAAAGGCACTTTCTATTAATCCTAATTATGCAGATGCAATGAAAAATTTAGGACAAGCATTATGGGAAAAAGGAAGTTCTACAGAAGCTATTGCTGCATGGAAAAAATCATTAGATATTTTGGTCGAACAAAAAAGATATACAGAAGCTAAGGAGGTAGTTAAGTTATTACAATCTAATACAAATGAATTTATTCCAGCCTATTAGGTAGGTTGGCATAAATAATTAATAACATGGAAACCACTTTTAAATCTCCCAAATAATTAAGATTACTTTTCTATAATCCGTTGGGGTTATCCTACTTAATTCCTAAACAGCAGCCTAACTATTTGTACAAAAATTCATCGCGCCTGGCATAATGAGAGACTAGAAAATTTGTATCAGTTTTATGAAGCAGAAGCAATGTAAATTATACCAAATTGATAAATGTTTGCTACAAACAGCTAGGGTATTTCTTAGGAGTCAGGAGTCAGAATGAATAAGTTTGATACATTTTTTTGTATCGTAACTTATCTTTTTCGTCAAATACAAATTCTTGATCAAATCTTTTAATAGTGTTTATTATTTGTAATATTCTTTTTTGACCCATGGTATTAGTTGTGCAGAAACTAGGCTGGAGTTAGGACTTTATTAATAGCAAGACAAGGATAGAATGTAGGTTGGTTTTAAAAATTTTCCTGATGAAAAGATAAGAGTTCATTAATGGATAATGGATAATGGATAATTGATAATTGATAATTACCTCTGGTTAAAACCGAGAGGATTGAATCTAAGGAAATATTATTTCTTTTCTTTTGGTCGATTGGATATGGCGTTTCGGTTGTCGCCGACATGAAAAGCGCAGCGGCTCTGTTAAGAGCGGGAGACCTCGCCATCCCATCCTACTGACTGCTCCGCAAACGATCGCTTTTTATCCTTAAAAGGAGAGGCTTTAAAGCATAATTATTTAATTATTAATTATTAACAATTAATAATTCGGTAAGAGCTTTTAAGAGATTTTACTTTGCGTTATATACTTCAGTTTTTTTGTGACTTTATACTTACTGAAAAATCAAGGTATAAAGCCTCTCCTTTCATGGATAAAAAAATTCCTTTTAGCTAATCCTTTTATTACAGAAGAGGTAATTGTTAATTATTAATTTCAATCTCTTACCTAGAGATATTATTCCCCGATCGCCCTTCAGCTTCACCAAATATAATAAAATGTTCAAATCCACTATTAAAAATACCATTTTCTACTGCTAAAGCCACAATTGGATTAGAAGTTAAATAAAATCTTTCATCAAATTCAGTAGTACGTTCATCACGACCTTCAAAAAACCCAACATTAACAAAATGATCGAATCCACTCTTAAAAACATTATTTGCTACAGCTTGACTAACACCAGGATTTTCTACTAAATAAGTAGTTTCATCAAACAAAAGACTAGGGTTTCGTCCTTGAAATTGACCCTTATTAATAAAATGATCGAAACCATTTATAAATAAACCATTTTGCACTTGTTGAACCACATCAGGATTATTATCTAAATAAAATTCCTCATCAAAATATATTTCTATCGGATTAATTCTTTGTTCGCTTACATACTGAATAAAATTTTGAAAAGTATCAGGTGGCATAATATCTGAAACAATCTTAGCTACAAAAGCATTAGATTCTAAACCAAAACTATTTAAAGCATTAATAATCGGAAAATCTATAGAATCAGAAAAACCAACCACATAAGTATTTTGAGCAGGGTCTATCGCGATACCATTTCCTGACTCATTCCCCACACCACCAATAGTGGCAGAAAAATCTAAAAACAATCCATTACTAGAAACTTTACTGACAAAAACATCATCCGGTAATCCCAAACCAACTCCTTCTTGAAACTCATTAATAATTGGAAAATTCACAGAACCAGTGCTACCCGTCACATAAGCATTACCCAAATTATCTACAGCAATATCATTAGCAAACTCACTACTATTTCCACCTAAAAAACTTGCATATCCTAAACTATTATCCCGATTAATTTTCATCACAATAGCATCACTACTACCGCCCCCAAAGAAATTTTGAAATCCACTAAAAGCTGGAAAATCTCCCACAGGAGAGATAGCAATATCTCCCTCAAGAATACGAATTCCTGTTGTACCAGAAACATAAATATTTTCAGCTAAATCTATAGCAATACCACTACCAGCATCTCCGTCACCTCGACCATAAAAAGTTGAGAAAAGTAAGTCGCTACCTTCTGGATTTAATTTAGTAACAAAAATATCGCTATCCCCCCCATAAAAATTTTGCAGAGGGTTCTGAAGCGGGAAGTCAAAAGACCTAGTTGAACCTGTTATATAAGCATTACCATTATTATCTACATCAATATCAATTCCTGAATCCAGATCGAAGCCTCCTAATAAGGTTGAATATGCTAAAGTTCTGCCATTTCTTGATAATTTAGTCACAAAAGCATCCCGATTTACATTATTAGTAGTAGTGGTTTGAAAAGCATTTTCTGTTGTGGGGAAGTCAGCAAAACCAGGAACTGGTGGAGCAGGAAATGGGGAAAAACCTCCCGTACTTCCTGTTACAAAAGCATTACCATTATTATCTACAGCAATACCCCTACTAATATCTTCATCTCGACCACCAAGGTAAGTAGAATATTGGACGCTATTACCTAAACTAGAAAGTTTTGTCACAAAAGCATCGCCGTTAAAACTTCCTCCACCATAAGCAGTTTGGAAGGCATTAACTGTTAGGAAGTCTAGGGAATTAGTATTACCTGTAACGTAAACTCCACCATCAACATCTACTGCAATATCTGTGCCAAATTCGTCATTACTTCCTCCAAAATAAGTAGACCAAAGAACAGTTCCGTTTTGGTCGAGTTTTGTTACAAAAGCATCGTTATTAAAGACTGCTCCCCCACCATTAAAGTCTGGTTGAATAGCATTTAATGTGGGAAAATCAACAGAAGTAGTATCTCCTGTTATATAAACATTTCCGGCAACATCTACAGCAATGCCATTCCCACGGTCGAAGCCATTTCCGCCGATTAATGTAGAATATTCTATGGTAGGGTCAATAATTAATTCATAGTTTCTGTCATATTCTCCAATGTCGAATCCTACTTGATTATTTTCGAGGAGTTGATAGGCAACTTCGACTTCAATTTGCTGACCATCTATTTCTTGATAAGCAATTGGGGGTGCTTCAGTTAATTCTCCAAATTCAGTATCTATAGACAGAGTACCGTCAGCGAGAATACTAATATCTTCTACTCCACTATAATTGAGAACAATTTGAGAAGTATCAGAACCAGGAGCGACAATAAAATCGCTTTTGAGATTGTCATCTATACTACTATATATAAGGTCAATATTTGGATATAAATTTTCATACTCAATAGCTGCATAAGTCGGCAGATCGGTATGCCAATTATTTGAGTCATTACCTTGGAAAAAGTTGGCAACTCCTGGAAGTTGATTTAGAGGATTTATCTGAGGGTTAGAGTTAGAATTATCAAAATTTAACTTCACTATATCTGAGGTAATTTCACCTGCGATGTTTTGAGTGGAACTGAAGATAATTTCATTTTTACCAAGTAGTAAATCGTAGTTATTTGCTTTTGCTAAATACTCAACATCAGAATTGTTTATTTGCCCTATATTTTCGATAAAACTAATCCCTGTGAGAAAGTCATTAGTTTCAGAGAAATCTGTCTGGGGTATGTCAAATTCTTCTACTTCTAATTCGGGGGGTAATGTTTCTGAACTAGAGGTAATATTTAGATTATTAATTTCCCTAGTTTCAGAGAAATCTGTCTGGGGTATGTCAAATTCTTCTACTTCTAATTCGGGGGGTAATGTTTCTGAACTAGAGACAATATTTAGGTGATTAATTTCATTACCTTCAGCTAAATAAGGTGTATGTAAGAATTCATTTTCCCAAAAATTGAAAGAATCCATAATTAATTTTCTCTAATAAAATCAAGCATCAGATTAGCAGTAATTTGTAATTTCTCCAAGTTCTGAAAAAGTAGATATTGGCTAAAACTTGAAATTAAAGTTGAATAGCTATTTTATTTATATCTTTTTTTTTGACTGGTTTCTTTTCTTATACAAGAAACTGTTTACCGAATAATTAAGGTAAAAATCCTCTCATGAGCAAGGAGAAACAATGAATTAGTTTTCCTTTTATTCAATCCCATCAGTTTTAGGGAGAGGTAATTATCAATTATCAATTATCAATTATTGAATCCTACCATTTTTCTACTGTTGGCATATATAACCAGCGATTTAATTTTTCTTCCTCTACATAACCTTTTAATTCTGGGTCTGGCCAAATATGAAGCTTATCTAAACATCCAATACTTTTAGCTGCTTCTTCCACCTCTTCCCACTGCTTAATAAAATTTTCTGCCCACGATTTTTTAGTCATAATTGAACGAGCAAATTCTAAACCTGCCGCTATCATACGTTTACCATTAGTTCCACGAGCATTAATAGGTTCCCAAAATATTACTTCTGGCTCAATTTTCATAATTTGTTCTAAGTTTCTTTTAAAATCATCTAATGTCATTATCGGAGGAGTGGGAGCCATAGCTACATACAATCTGCATCCTGCTTGATGACCTTTTTGTAAAGCTTCATAGCGCTTAGAAGGTGGGGGTGATTTTGGTTCAATTTTGAGACTAAGTTCATCATTTAAAAGCGGATTAACAATTTTTTCTGAGCCTTTAATAATAGACATTGCCAGTACTCCCAAATAATTTTTATCATATATTTTGGCATTTGCAGTCTTTTAATTTCTACCTATTTGTAGCGTTTACCTAATATTTAAAATTAAAATAAAGTTGTGTATTCCCTGTACATCTAATGGATTTAGCCGACGCATCTCTAGTTATTCTAGCAGAAGAATACCAAACTGGACGAATTTTGTCATTAGATATTAAAGATTTTAGTATTTATAAATGGCATAACAATAATTATTTTGATAATCTGTTTATTCCTTGAAATAAGACTCAATTTACCACCAATCTCTAACTTAAACTCTGCAACATAACCACACTCTCATCTGACCATCGAAACTGAAAGTATACTTAAGAATTTATATTATAAAAAATTGAAAATTAATGATAAATTTTCTCTAAGAAAATCAAGCATAAGATTAGCAGTAATTTGTAATGTCTCCAAGTTCTGAAAAAGTAGATGTTAGTTCAAACTTAAAATCATGCCATTTTTGGTTAAAATACTTGTTATTGAAATGGATAAATCAAAGGTTGATTTGGCATATATGGTTAGTTTTGTAGAAATATCAATTTATTTCTGGTGGTAAATATAAGTCATCACCAGGTAGTCGTCTATCCTCAATCTCTTCTCTATTTTCTGCTAAAATTTCTTCATAGTTTTCACTGAAAATCTGATTGTATTCAGATTCTTTTCGTTGAACTTTAAATGCTGAATCTGCACGACGTTCAATAGATTCAATCATGCACGCTTGAACAATTGCATCAGCTTTCTTATTTCTATTTTTACTTCGATAGTGCCAGTATGAAATGGCAAGAGGAACTGGAATCGATCTAATTATTACTTCGTCACCTTGAACCCAAAACATTGGGAAACGGTTTAAATTATATCCCTTAAAACGTGAGGCAAGTTCTGATTTTCCTTTAATAAAACGTTCTATATCTGTATTTTCTTCAGCTATAGCACCTGTGACTGATTTTATATCTAAATGGTAATTTTCATCATCAGTTTGATAAACATCTAGAGGTATTTTACCTAAATAAATAGTGGCTTTAACAGCTTTAGTGAAATTAGATTTATTTTACATATATCCTTGATCAATTAATTACAATTATGCTTATATATCAAGCAGGTAATTATATTATTATAATTGGTCTTTACCAAAAAAATAATCCTATTATCATCTATTTTTTAATCATTTCTAGTATTTCTTACTTTATTGGTTGTATTGAAGCTAAACCTAATATTACTAAAAAATATTAATTAGTTTTGATAATAAGTAGTAACTAATCAAGAATAATTATCTCAGAAATATATCACTAATTTTCCCTAATAAAATCAAGAATATAATTAGTAGTAATTTGAGACTTTTCCAAGTGAGGAACATGACCACAATTAGGAATCCAAATCAGTTGAGAATTAGCGATCGCCCCCTCCAACTTACCAGCATCACCAGTACCTAAAATCCGGTCATTTTCTCCCCACAAAATTAATGTTTGCTGTCGCATAGAAGGCAATTTTTGTTTGAAATTACCATACCCACCACTTTTAGTAAAAGAAATTAAAGCTTGATTCCAACCAGGCATTTCTAAATGTAATCTGGCACAAATATTAGCATCCAAAGTGGCAAAACTTTTATCAAAATAAGCGCTACGACTAATACTTGCTCGTACCTGGGGGCGACGCAAAAACTCTGTAGCAAAATAGTCAAGTGGAGGAAAAATAAACTTACTAATAATCGGATTATTTTGCATTCCAGCACTATCAATTAATACCAATTTTTTCACAACTTCCGGGTAAGTAAGAGTAAAATCAATAGCAGCAGCACCACCCATAGAAGCACCGACTAAAATAACAGGTTGGTTAATCAAACTTTTCCAAAAAGAATAAAGATGAGTAGCGATCGCCTGTGGATTAATTTTTAAATTGGCTAATCTATCTGTAAATCCAAACCCTAATAAATCAACAGCAAAAGTTTGATTTTCAGCAGCAAGTAATGGCAAAAGGCGACGAAATTCAAAAATAGAACTATCAAAACCATGCAGTAATAAAATTGGGGTATTATCTTTACCTTGAGAGACAAAACTTGTATTAATGTCTTGAGAAGTCAGAGGAGTATAAATTGACTGATACTGAATATTTTGAGCAAAAGAAATAGATGTAGATTCGGTCAGACTTTCAGTTAATTTTGGCAAAAAATCAGGAAAAATTGGCATTGATTAAAATTTTTGATTGATTCTGACTAATAGTTTAACCCAAAATCTCTCATGGTTTTAGGGAGTGGCGAATATGGGGATTAAGATAAAGAACAATCCAAAATTATTTACCCCGTCAGTTGTACCACACCGATCGCTAAATCTGCTGTATAGACTTAGGCAAACCTCTTTAATTTATTTGAGCAAAAAATTGAGAGTCTCAAGCAAAATCTCTCACTGGCAAAACCAGAAAAATTAAGTAGTCTAAAACTAACCAGAGAAGATTTGGAAAAATTATACTCACACCATAAAAAATATGATTGCCGAGACTTGATAATTTATCAACTTTCCTTCAGAGCGACTCCGATAAATATCTATATATATAGATGTAGACTCGGATAAATCTCTCTAGTTTACTTTGGCAAAAAATTGAGAGTCTCAAGG
Source organism: Dapis brunnea BLCC-M229 (assembly GCF_050015995.1). Classification (NCBI taxonomy): domain Bacteria; kingdom Bacillati; phylum Cyanobacteriota; class Cyanophyceae; order Oscillatoriales; family Microcoleaceae; genus Dapis; species Dapis brunnea. Next base: position 8,868 of record NZ_JBNHEP010000098.1, read on the forward strand.
AAAATCTCTCACCGACAAAACCAGAAAATTGATAACTCGAAAACTGACTAGAGAAGATTTGGAAAAATTCTACTCGCACCATAAAAAATATGATTTCCTTCAGAGCGACTCCGATAAATATCTATATATATAGATGTAGACTCAGATAAATCTCTCTAGTTTACTTTGGCAAAAAATTGAGAGTCTCAAGGAAAATCTC